>NZ_JAMYLA010000054.1:0-48702 GCF_040317725.1 Mesorhizobium sp. M1396
AGAATCACAGACGATTCAACTTCTTCAACCCCTATCTGGCGCCTTCAAGAACTGCGCCGAAGCAAATGTGTGCGCACGCTAGCCCCTTGTGGGAGAAGGTGGATTGGCGCGCAGCGCCGAGACGGATGAGGGGTGCTCCGGCGGAGCAAGGCGTTCAAGCCGCCTGCGGCCGCCGCGCCAGCCCATCGCGGATGTGGCGCGCGAACTCCTGCGCGGCCGGCCCTATCCCATGCCTGGGCAAATGCAGGTTGATGGCAAAATTCGGCAGCGGCGGCAACCCGGACTCGGATGGCAATATGTCGAGATCGGCCGGCACGGTGGAGGCGAGCCAGGTGGTGACGGCAAGGTCGGAACGCACCGTCGCCGTCGTCGCATCGATGTTGCCGTTTTCGAAAACCGTGCGCCACTCCAGCCCATGCTCGCCGAGCGCCGCCAGCACCGCCGGCCGGAAGGCGCAGGTGTCGGCGACGATCGACACCGGCAGCGGCCGCTTGGCGCGGGCAACTCCGCCCTTGGCGCCGACCCAGACCAGCCGGTCGATGGCAAGGCATTCGCCCGCCGACGGGCCGACGCGTTCCTCGATCACCGCAAGGTCGATGGTCCCGGCCGAAAGGGCAGCGGTCAGTTCCGGCGACGAGGCGCAGACCAGCGATATCTCGACCTGCGGATAGGTCTCGGCATAGGTCTTCAGCACCGGTGCCAGCAAGGTGCCGACAAGATCGTAGGGCACGCCGAGCCGCACCTGGCCGGCCACCGGGTTGCCTGCCATTTCGGCCCAGATCTCGTCATTGAGGCCGAGCAGCCGCTTGCCCTTGCCGAACAGCTGTTCGCCGGCGCGCGTCAGCCGCAAGCCGCGCCTGTCGCGCTCGAACAGGCTGGAGCCGAGCGCCTCCTCCAGCCGCTTGACCTGCTGGCTGACGGCACCCTGCGTCAGATGCAGCGCATTGGCGGCCGCCGTCATGCTGGCCTTGTCGGCGACGGCGACGAAGGTGCGGATCAGCGCCATATCGAGATTTCGTATCATGATTGGCATTATGCCTTCTAATGCCAAGCATGGCAAACATTGCATTTACTGAAGTTCGTACACAGCTACGATGGCAACTTCCGAACAGAGGAAGCCGCATGCTCGAGCCCATCATCCCGCTCATCCTGTTTGCGATCGTTGCCACCACAACGCCCGGCATCGCCACGACCCTGTCGACCGCTTCCGGCGCGCAGTTCGGCTTTCGCCGTTCCGTCCCTTTGCTGGTCGGCAGCGCCGCCGGCCTCGCCACGGTGACGGGCGCAACGGCGGCTGGGCTCGCCGGCCTGCTGCTTGCCGTGCCCTCGCTGCAACTGGCGATGAAGGTCATCGGCTCGCTCTATCTCGTCTGGCTGGCGATCAAGATTGGCCGCAGCGGGCCGCCCAATCTGGATGTGACCATGGCCAGGCCGAACAGCTTTTTCGGCGGTGCCGGCATTCAATGGATGAATCCGAAAGGCTGGGCGATGGGGCTGGGCGCCGCGGCCTCGTTCGCCGCATTGGCCAGCGGCCCGATGCAACTCGCGCTGCTGCTCGGCACCACCTTCGGCCTCGCTGCAGCCGTCTCGCTGTCGCTGTGGTGCGTGGCCGGCATGCTGCTGGCCCGGCTGCTCAAGACCGAACGGCAATGGCGCGCGCTCAACATCGTGCTAGCGCTGGTGCTGGCCGCCTCGATCATCCCGATGTGGCGGACGGCTTAGAGCGCTCAAGCCACAATCCGCGCCAGTACCCGGACCTTCGGTCTACCTCCCCATAAGGGGGAGGTAGAGAGCGCAGCTTTCTCGCACCCGACAAGACCATTGTCGCATGGGGGGACGAGGCGCTTCCTCACCCTCCCCTTGTGGGGAGGGTCGCTGCGAAGCAGCGGGTTGGGGGTCCTGGTTCGCAAAGCGAACCAGCCTTTGCCACCTCAAGCCGCGTAGCGTGCCGCCGGCTTGTTGGCGTGCAGGCTGCCGTAGAAGGCTTGCCGGGCACCAAGGTAAGTGTCCAGCTTGGCCGCATCGGCAAGTCCCGGCACCGTGACGGCTTCGCCCCTGGCCAGGCCGACAAGCGCCGCATCGACCAGATCGTCGGCCGTCATGATGATTTCCTTCGGAAGCTGGTCGATATCACTGCCGGCAATTTCCCAGAAATCCGTCCGGGTCGCGCCGGGCAGCACCACCTGGGCCTTCACCTCGGTACCCGCGACCTCACGCTGCAGGGCCTCGGTGAAGTTGACGACATACGCCTTGGTGCCGCTGTAGATGCCGCCGAACGAGGTGTCGTAGGCCAGCACCGAGGCGATGTTGACGATGGCACCGCGATTGCGTGCGATCAGGCCGGGCAACACGGCACGGGTCAGCCGCGTCAAGGCGACGACATTGACCTTGATCATGCGCTCGGCCACGTCGGCGTCCGCCGTGGCCACCACTTGCGCACCGCCGAGGCCGGCATTGTTGACCAGCAGCGTCACGCTGTCGTCGGCCGATATCGCCTGCTCGACGCGGCGCACGTCATTGTCGTCGGCCAGATCGGCACTGATCACGCTGACCTTGCGGTTGTAGGCATAGCGCAGCTTCTCGGCCAGTTCCTCGAGCCGGTCGGCGCGCCGCGCCACCAGCACCAGATCATAGCCCTGCCCCGCCAGCCGGTCCGCATAGACCGCGCCGATGCCTGCCGAAGCACCGGTGACGACCGCCGTGCCCTTGTTGCTCTGTCCGCTCATTGTGCTGTTCCTTCTGTTTAAGTTGTTCGTTTCGACCTGACCACCGGCGCGCGGGCATTTGCCTCGCTCTGTCGAAAGGTCATCTGATTTCATTTAGTGGTATATGCCACTAAATATGAAGTAGGTATATGCCACTATCTTGTCAATGATCGAAGCGAGGATTATTTGACGGAGAGCGGCCGGACGTCATTCGCCGGCGCCAAGGACCCATTATGTCGAAGGATACCCTGCCCGGCCTGACGCTCTGCAATAACGCCGCGCTGCGCCGTTCGGCGCGCAAGCTCGGCCAGTTCTATGATGATGTGATGGCGCCTTCGGGCCTGAAGGCCACGCAGCAGGGCCTGCTCTACCAGATCCATATCGGCAACGAGCCGGCGATGGGCGCTATCGCAGCGTCGCTGATCATGGACCTGTCGGCGCTCGGCCATACGCTGAAGCCGCTGATCCGCGACGGCTATGTCGAGACCTTTGCCGACCCGGGCGATCGCCGCATCAAGCGCGTGCGGTTGACGCCGCAGGGTCTGGCCAAGCTCGAGGAGGCGATGAAGCTGTGGCAAATTGCCCAGCAGCGTTTCGAGGACGTGGCCGGCAAGGAACAGGCGCAAAGGCTGCGCGCGGCGCTGGATGAGATCGCCGCGCTGGATTTCGATCTGCCGCCGGCCACGCCCTGAGGGCCGGCGTTACCAACAGACTCTATTCGGCCGGCATGGCGACCGTTCTGGCCGCCCAGCGGCCCGCCAGCAGGATGCCGAGCCCGACGATCGGGAAGACCGCGGCGACAATGCCGAGATCGGCCGGCGCGCCATAGCGCAGCACCGCACCACCGACCACCGCCCCCAGCGCCACGCCGAGATAGAGCGCCGAACCGTTGAGCGACAGCACGATCGGGGCGGCGTCGGGCGCCAGTTTGATGATGCGGCTCGCTTGCCCCGGCGGGAACGCCCAGCCGACAATGCCCCACGGCACCATCATCGCCATCAGTGCCGGCCCGGCAATATGGGGCGGCAGGAAGGTCGGGATGACCGACAGCATGACCAGCATGGCGGCGCTCAAGGCCAGCGACCAGCCGACGGTGCGGGTCGCGCCGAACCGGTCGGCAGCCTGGCCGCCGGCAATGTTGCCGATGACGGCGCCGGCGCCGAAGGCGAGCAGCATGCCCGGCAGCGCGATCTGGCTGAGCCCGCCGCCCTCGATGGCAAGCGGGGCGACAAAGGCAAAGACGGTGAAGGCACCGGTCAGCGCCAGCAATGTCGTCACCAGGATCGGCATCACGCCGGGGCGAAGGGCCGCCGCCAGCCTGCGCTTGAGGGGCAGCCTGGTGCCGACGATGCCGCGCGGCAGCCTGTACCACAGTATGGCGCCGGCGAGCGCGCCGAGACCGGCGATGGCATAGAACGTGCCGCGCCAGCCGGCGATCGTCGCAACGAGAGCGCCGAGCGGCGCGCCGACGGCGACGGCCACCGTAGTGCCGCCGACGACGACGGCTATGGCACGCGCCCGGTGATGGTCATCGACCAGCGCCACCGCCGTGCCTTGCGCGGTCGCCGCGAATAGGCCCGACGACAGCGCCATGACGATGCGCGCGATCAACAGCAGCTCGAAGGAGGAACTCAAGGCGGCGGCAATGTTGCCGAGCACGAAGAACACCAGCGTCCACAGGATGACGCGGCGCCGGTCCCATTCGCCGGTCAGCGTCGCCAGGATCGGCGTGCCGACCGCGTAGGCGAGCGCGAAGGCGGTGATCAGCGTGCCGGCCAGCGGAATGGAAATGCCGGCATCCGCCGCGATGTCGGGCAGAAGGCTGGAGATGACGAAGCCTTCAGTCGAGATCGTGAACGATCCGAGCGCAAGCCAGAAGAGGCGCTTGTCCATGGGGCGATGTCCTTAGTTCAACAGTTATTGAACAATTGGACACAAAAGGGCATGATGTCAATGAAGCGAGGGAAAATTAGCTGAACCTTCCTGACAGCCCTGTGTCAGCATGGATCACGCAGAACAGTGTGGACGGCTGCGGCGGGATGGATGCGTTGAAATCGGCCCGAACTGTGCTTAGTTTCCAACCATGACCTTGCCACACCCCAATACGGACCAGATCAGCCTGCCCATCGTGCTCGGCGTGCTCGGCGACCCGACGCGGCTCGCCATCGTGCGGTATCTCGCCAGCAAGGAAGGCGTGCCGCTGAATTGCAGTCAGTTCCTCGATCTCGGCTCGAAGACCAATCTGAGCTACCATCTGGCCAAACTGCGCGAGGCCGGCGTCACCCGCGCCGAAGTGGTCGGCACCAACCGCATGATCACGCTGCGCCGTGCCGATCTCGACGCCCGCTTCCCCGGCCTGCTCGACAGCGTCATCGCCGCGGCCGGCGCTGAGCCGGCGCTGCCGGCGGTTGGTGGCCACGAGATCGAGATTTCTGCCTAGCCTTTTTCCTCTCCCTCGCGAAGTGGGGGCGAGGAACCCAAGTCCTGCAAGGTCGCCTTCCCGTGACCAGTCAACCCACGGAGCCCGCCGCATGCGCATTGCCGTCCTCGCCGATATCCATGGCAATGTGCTGGCGCTGGACGCCGTGCTTGAGGATCTGCGCCAGCGCGGCGGCGCGGACCTGACCGTCAATCTCGGCGACAGCGTTTCCGGCCCGCTATGGCCGCGCGAGACATTTGCGCGGCTGGAGGCGCTCGACCCGCCGACGGTGCGCGGCAATCACGACCGCCGCGTCGCCGCCGACCCGGCCGACGCAACCATGTGGGCCTCCGATGTCTATGCGCAACAGCGGCTGACACAGGCGCAGCGCGAAGTCCTCTTTGCCCAGCCGCTGACGCTGGAGATCGCGCCGGGCGTGATCGCCTTCCACGCCCGTCCCGACCACGACGAGAAATATCTGCTCGATACGATCGTCAATGGCCAGTTGGTGCGCGCGCCGCTGGCGGCGATCCGGCGCCGGCTGAAGGCGCTCGATCCCGCCTGCCGCATCGCACTGTGCGGCCACAGCCACCGGACGGAGCTAATCCGCATCCCCGATGGTCCGGTCATCTTCAATCCCGGAAGCATCGGCTGCCCCGCCTATGACGATTCGACGCCACCGGCGCATGTCTCCGAGCAAGGCTCGCCACACGCCCGTTACGGCATCGTCACCTTGGGCAGCGCCGGTCAGCCCGACCGCTTCGAGGCCATCGCCGTCGACTACGACCATGAGGTAGCGGCGCGCCAGGCCGAACAGGCGGGCCGGCCGGAATGGGCCCACGCGCTCAGAACGGGGTTCATGCCCCTACCCGGCTGAACGCTCTTGCGTTCATGCCGTCCAGCTCAGTTGGCTCACGGCCTGGCGGACCGGGTTGACAGTGGCGAAACGGCGGTCGAATTTTCGGGCTTACATGGCGGCGCGTCGTCCCTTATAAAACCGGCCGGGCATGCGGCGGGCTCAACTCGCCGCGGCATGGTATCAGCGCACGGCCAAATGATGAGGCGCACAGTTACGCTCCGAACAACCCTGCATGCGCTGATTGCCGCTCTGCTGCTGATGGCGGCATGGCCGGCCATTGCCCCCACTATGGCTGAAGAGGCGCCGGATCTCGTCATCTCCATCGTGACCGGCCTGGCGCCGGACGATCTTCTCAACGTCCGCACGGCCGCGTCGCCGATCGCCAAGGTCGAGATGCGCCTGACCGGCGGCGAAAGGGTCACCAATCTCGGCTGCAACGACATCAACGGCTACAAATGGTGCAAGGTCGAGAGCACGGGCAAGGAGAAGCTGAGCGGATGGGCGCCGGCGCGCTACCTCACCCCCCTCAATCCGGCCCCCTATGTCGAAGGCACGGCGAAACCGGCCGATGCGCCGGTGGTTGCCTCCACTGGCGATGAGGCGGGCAAGCCGGAGGCCGCAGCCGCCGTTGAAGCCGCCGTTTCCGCTCAGCCGCCGCCCGACCTGACGGCGCGGCTTGGCGGCACCGACCCGGCAAATGAAAACATGCCGAAATCCGCCGCTGAAATCGGCTACGCCGCGATGCGGGACGCCTATGGCCTGGCGCTGGCGGCGACCGAAACCTCAGAAGATGTCCAGGACGTCGCGGCGTCACGGCCGCCCGCTTCTGCCGCCGACGAGATTCCCTGCGCCCGCTATGTCGGCCAGCCGATGGAGCGCTGCAAGGTCAGCGCCGTGCGCGCCGCCGACAAGACCGACATCACGGTCACCTGGCCCGATGGCGGCACGCGCATCATCTCCTTCGTCGCTGGCAAGCCGGCCAGTTCCGACGCGCCTGGCGACTTCCGCTTCACCCGCGAAGGCAGCCTCAACATGATCCGCGTCGGGGTGTCGGAACGCTTCGAAATCACGGATCAGTTGGCGCTGGGGGATTAGGGATCAGGCAGTAGGCAGTAGGGAATAGGCATTAGGCGCTTGAACCTCCCCTACTGCCTACTGCCTACTGCCTACTGCCTATTGCCTATTGCCTACTGCCTACTCTCTCGCATTTTCGGGGTTACATCAGTCAAAACTCTTCCCTATAAGGCCCTCCTAGCCTGATACCAGAATCGCGAGCACAACCGGCCGGGTCTTCCCGTCCCGGTTTTTTGTGCAAGCCGCCCGCCGAACGGACCTATGACATGCCAAGACGCACCGACATCAAGTCGATCCTGATCATCGGGGCCGGCCCCATCGTCATCGGCCAGGCCTGCGAGTTCGACTATTCCGGCACCCAGGCCTGCAAGGCGCTGAAGGAAGAAGGCTTCCGCGTCATCCTGGTCAATTCCAACCCGGCCACCATCATGACCGACCCGGAACTGGCCGACGCCACCTATATCGAGCCGATCACTCCGGAAGTCGTGGCCAAGATCATCGCCAAGGAGCGGCCCGACGCGCTGCTGCCGACCATGGGCGGCCAGACCGCGCTCAACACCGCTTTGTCGCTGCGCCGCATGGGCGTGCTCGAGCGCTACAATGTCGAGATGATCGGCGCCGACGCCACGGCAATCGACAAGGCCGAGGACCGGGCGCTGTTTCGCGAGGCGATGAAGAAGATCGGCCTGGAAACGCCGAAGTCGATGCTGGCCAACGCCACCGACGTCAAGAACACCGACCGCAAGACGCATGAGGCCGAGCGCGCCGCGGTCAAGGCCGAGGCGCCTGCCGATCTCGACGCCGCGCTCGACGCGCTGGAAACCCGCTGGAACCTCGGCGAAGGCGACCGCAAGCAGCGCTACATCAGCCATGGCATGGCGATCGCAGCCCAGGCGCTCGACCATGTCGGACTGCCGGCCATCATCCGCCCGTCCTTCACCATGGGCGGCACCGGCGGCGGCATCGCCTACAACCGCGCCGAATTCTACGAGATCGTCCAGTCCGGCCTCGACGCCTCGCCGACCACCGAAGTGCTGATCGAGGAAAGCGTGCTCGGCTGGAAGGAGTATGAGATGGAGGTCGTCCGCGACAAGGCGGACAATTGCATCATCGTCTGCTCGATCGAGAACATCGACCCGATGGGCGTGCACACCGGCGATTCTATCACCGTCGCCCCGGCGCTGACGCTGACCGACAAGGAATACCAGATGATGCGCAACGCCTCGATCGCGGTGCTGCGCGAGATCGGCGTCGAGACCGGCGGCTCCAACGTGCAGTTCGCCGTCAATCCTGCGGACGGAAGGCTCGTCGTCATCGAGATGAACCCGCGCGTCTCGCGCTCGTCGGCTCTGGCTTCGAAGGCG
Organism: Mesorhizobium sp. M1396; assembly: GCF_040317725.1. Lineage (NCBI taxonomy): Bacteria > Pseudomonadati > Pseudomonadota > Alphaproteobacteria > Hyphomicrobiales > Phyllobacteriaceae > Mesorhizobium > Mesorhizobium sp. M1396. Next base: position 8,422 of record NZ_JAMYLA010000054.1, read on the forward strand.
ACCGGTTTCCCCATCGCCAAGATCGCGGCCAAGCTTGCCGTCGGCTACACGCTGGACGAGCTGGAGAACGACATCACCGGCGGGGCGACGCCCGCCTCGTTCGAGCCCAGCATCGACTACGTCGTCACCAAAATCCCGCGTTTTGCGTTTGAAAAGTTCCCCGGCGCCGAGCCGGTGCTGACCACCGCCATGAAGTCGGTCGGCGAAGTGATGGCCATCGGCCGCACCTTCCAGGAATCGCTGCAGAAGGCGCTACGTGGACTGGAGACCGGCCTGACGGGTCTGGACGAAATCGAAATTCCCGGCCTCGGCTATGGTGCGGCGACCGCCAACCATGCCGACGACCGCAACGCCATCCGCGCCGCACTCGGCACGCCGACGCCCGACCGGCTGCGCATGGTGGCGCAGGCGATCCGCATGGGCACCTCGCTGGAAGACGTGCACGCCATGTGCAAGATCGACCCGTGGTTCCTCGAGCAGATCGCCGGCATCCTCGCCATGGAAGCCCGCATCCGCGAGCACGGCATCCCCGAGGACGCCGTCAACCTGCGCATGCTGAAGGCGATGGGTTTTTCCGACGCCCGCCTCGCCTCGCTGACGAAGACCGACGTCGAGGTGATTGCCAAGATCCGCGACAAGCTCGACGTTCATCCGGTTTACAAGCGCATCGACACCTGTGCGGCCGAGTTCGCCTCCCCCACCGCCTACATGTATTCGACCTATGAAGTGCCGTTTGCCGGCGCGCTGGCCAACGAGGCGCAGGTCTCGTCGCGCAAGAAGGTCGTCATCCTCGGCGGCGGACCCAACCGCATCGGCCAGGGCATCGAGTTCGACTATTGCTGCTGCCATGCCGCCTTTGCGCTGCGCGACGCCGGCTATGAGGCGATCATGATCAACTGCAACCCGGAGACCGTGTCGACCGACTACGATACGTCGGACCGGCTCTATTTCGAGCCGCTGACGGCCGAGGACGTGCTGGAGATCCTGCGCGCCGAACAGGCCTCGGGCGAACTGGTCGGCGTCATCGTCCAGTTCGGCGGCCAGACGCCGCTGAAGCTGGCGGATGCGCTGGAGAAGGCCGGCATCCCGATCCTCGGCACCTCGCCCGACATGATCGATCTGGCCGAAGACCGCGACCGCTTCCAGAAGCTCTTGCACAAGCTCGGCCTCAGCCAGCCGAAGAACGGCATCGCCTATTCGGTCGAGCAGGCCCGCCTCGTCGCCGGCGAGCTCGGCTTCCCCTTGGTTGTGCGCCCCTCCTATGTGCTCGGCGGCCGCGCCATGCAGATCATCCACAGCGAGGGCATGCTGCAAACTTACCTGCTCGACACCGTGCCCGGCCTGGTGCCGGAGGACATCAAGCAGAAATACCCCAACGACAAGACCGGCCAGATCAACACGCTCTTGGGCAAGAACCCGCTGCTGTTCGACACCTATCTCTCCGGCGCCATCGAGGTCGATGTCGACTGCCTCTGCGACGGCAAGGCGACCTTCGTCTCCGGCATTCTCGAACACATCGAGGAGGCCGGCATCCATTCGGGCGATAGTGCCTGCTCGCTGCCGGTGCACTCGCTGCCTTCGGAGCTGGTCGACGAGCTGGAGCGCCAGACGGCAGCCCTTGCCCGCGCGCTCAATGTCGGCGGCCTGATGAACGTGCAATATGCGATCAAGGACGGCACGGTCTATGTGCTGGAGGTCAACCCGCGCGCATCCCGCACCGTGCCTTTCGTCGCAAAAACCATCGGGCGTCCTATTGCAAAAATTGCGGCCCGCATCATGGCCGGCGAGAGCCTGGAAAACGCCTTCGCCCATTACGGCGCCATGCCCGACCCCAGGAACCCCGGCCACATCGCGGTCAAGGAAGCCGTCTTCCCCTTCGCGCGCTTCCCCGGCGTCGACATATTGCTTGGCCCGGAAATGCGCTCGACCGGCGAGGTCATGGGCCTCGACCGCGATTTCGCGCTGGCCTTCGCCAAGAGCCAGCTCGGCGCCGGCGTCGACCTGCCACGCTCCGGCACCCTGTTCGTCTCGGTGCGCGACGAGGACAAGAAGGGCATCCTGCCGGCGGTCAAGCGCCTCGCCGGCCTCGGCTTCAAGGTCATGGCGACCTCCGGCACCGCCCGCTTCCTCGCCGAAAACGGCGTCGTCGCCGAGAAAATAAACAAGGTGCTGGAAGGCCGCCCCCACATCGAAGACGCCATCCGCAACCGCCAGGTGCAGATCGTGTTCAACACGACGGATGGCCAGAAAGCGGTGTCGGACTCCAAGTCGCTGCGGCGAGCGACGCTGATGCAGAAGGTGCCGTATTATACGACGCTATCGGGTGCGGCAGCAGTGGCGGAGGCGATTGCGGCGCTGAAGGCGGGGAGTTTGGAGGTCAGGCCGCTGCAGGAGTATTTTGCGTGATAGAATTACAAATACTAACCTCTACGCCGCAGGCGAATTCTTTCTCGATATTTGTCGAAATTTCTTTTGAGCGTTTCGTAGCGAAGATCGTGAGACCATTTGTCATTAATGCTTCTGAGAGCTCTCTGATATTCACGCAAATCTTTGCCAAACTCACTATCTTCTTCTATTTTATTCTTGTCTCTAAGATCCAAGTGAAATTCATTGAGAAATGCCCTGGCTGATTTCAACGAGTCAAGGTTGATATCTCGGACGAACCAATAGAAGGCAGGAACACTGCCTGCAGATCTCAAAAGGCTATCGCGATGGCCAAACACTAGCATCATCCTATCGAGCAGCTCTAAGATTTCCGACTTTGCTACTGCTAACTCCGTTTCAGAATCTGCGTATTCCTCGACCAAATTGTCCAACGCCGCTTTCTTCGTATCTGCAGTGCCATCTTTGAGTTCGAAGGCGAGCAACTTCGCCGCATTGTTCAGGTGTTGTCCTCTTGAACTCTGATATGATGTGCAGTTGCCAAAAAATTCATGAGCCGAAATTGCCGTAATGGCGTCGGGCACGCTGCCCAACATCGCGTTGCGCTTTTCTGGGCCTGTCAGCACAAGGCCCTTGTTCAATCTTAAAAACAGTTCGCGAATTTTTATCGCATCATCCGTCACGACATGCATTACCGGCATTGGAAATTCCTCCACCCGGCTTGCTATTTCAGATGCGGTCTCCAGCAAATCCTTATAGAATAATCCTCCCAAATTGACGTCCGTGTCATCTAAGAAAGCGATGTAAGGAGACAAAGGAATCTCATTATTTAGAAAGGAAAATATCGCACTCAGCCTTTGCTTTCCATCAACAACCGCATATCTCATATTTTTTTCATTCAAATCAGTCCTAAGTGTTGTAAAATCAGCCAAATACAACTTCGGCATGTCGAAGCCGTTTATCATCGTATCAATCAACGACTGCTGATCTTCTAACTTCCAGAGGCTTCCGCTCCTCTGGTACTTTGGATCCATGTCAATTTGCGATCGCTTGGAATGCCACCATTTCGCGGACATGAATTGCCGATGCTGGACCTCAAACATAATTTATCCCTTTTGTTTTCTACTAATTTCTATAGCCAGCCCCTCAAGGTCCGGAAAAACCGTTGAGTACGTCATTCCATAGCTCTCAAGATCATTCATAATAATTTTTCTTTTCCTAGACTCCACTTGTATCCGTCGTAATATACCTCCGTTATGCTTTATTTTGAAATCGGAAGAAAAATCTTCCATTGTCTTCGGCTCCGAGCCAAATATTATAAATTTTCCTTTTTGGGCATTTATTCTTGGATTATTAACTATTCCTTGAATTGCTAAAGGCTCATTTCTGCTAATTTTTCCATCGAATTTTGGATGATACTGCACAATCATGCTATCATCCGTAGGGAATATTTTTGGTGCCTCGCCTATATCGCTCAACATCTTGCCGTTCCATTCGGCAGGATCAAGACACCACAGTACTGCATCTTCGGTATCGCGCCCACTAAGCAACGCAAAGAACAAGGCAACAAGTGGACTAGACGTCCAATCCAAAAGTCTCGTCGGCGCTCTGTAGTGCTGCATGAGAAAAAGTAAGTCCCATCTATCTCTTCCTCCTGGGCGATCAAATAGCGGTGAACGGCGGTTGAACTCGTCGTATGTAGTGTTCTCTCGTGCAACAACCAATTCTTTGACAAGGGGCACTGGTGAGCGATGCAATCCGGGTTGCAACATATAGAATTCCGCACCGTGACCTCTGTACCAAAGCTCAGAGTTAGCCGCTAATTTCCGAAATTTTTCGATGCTAGAAATGAATTCTGAAAATGACTTTATTGCCATAGAGACCGGCCCCCCTCCAGATGCCCTAAGTAACGCTACGTCTAAACCGTCGTCGTTCCAATCCCCCTCAAGCCACCGCCACGCACTCAATCTCAATATCGAACTCCATCGGCCACGACGCCACCGGCACAAAACTCCGCGCCGGCGGGTTGACGCTGAAGTACTTCGCATAAACCCGGTTGATCGCGTTGTAGAAGCCGGAATTGACGGCGTAGATGCGCACCATCACGACATTGTCGAGCGAAGTACCTGCCGCTTCCAGGCAGTGTTTCAGCGCCTTCAGCGACGCCTCGGTCTGCGTTTCGATGTCGCCGCGCACCATCTCGCCGGTCACCATGTCCACCGGCGGCGTCGCCGAGATGAACACGAAGCCGTTGGCCCTCCCCGCTGTCGAGCAGGGAAGGCCAAGCGCCCGCACCTTGGCCGACATGACAGGCACTTCGATGATTTCCTTCTTCATGGCAATCCTCCCTTTGTTTGCAGGGAGCTTATCCCGGCGCCAATGGAACGCCAGCGCCGACGCATGGTCCAGAGCCAGCCGCTCACCCCTGCCCGGATGCGGCGTGCAGAAAGCGGATGTCGGCGTTGCAGTTCATCAGACTGATGTCAGAGCAAGTGATGGGGAGCGCGCCTCCCTTCTCCCCTTGTGGGCCCACAAGGGGAGAAGGGAAGATCAAGCCGTCGCCACACACTCGATCTCGATATCGAACTCCATCGGCCATGACGCCACTGGCACGAAGGTCCGTGATGGCGGGTTTTCGGGGAAATGCCTGGCATAAACTCGGTTGATGGCGTTGTAGAAGCCGGAATTGACGGCGTAGATGCGCACCATCACCACGTTTTCCAGCGAGGTGCCCGCCGCTTCCAGGCAGTGTTTCAGCGCCTTCAGCGACGCTTCGGTCTGTGTTTCGATATCGCCCTTGACCAGCCTGCCGGTCGCAATATCGAGCGGCGGCGTGCCGGACACGAAGACCAGCCCTGCGGCCCTGGTCACCAGCGACAGCGGCACGCCCAGCGTGCGCACGGCCGCCGACAGCACCGGCACTTCGATGACTTCCTTCTTCACGGCAATCTCCCTCTCATTTGCAGGGAGCTTATCTGCCTGCCTTGGGAAGGCCAGTGCCGATGCTCGGTTTGGCTAGAGAAAACCGATGAACCGTCCGGTGAGAAGCACGGAGGTCCGCAGCAGCGCGACGAACGCCCGCTTATTTGCGCGCGCCGCCAAGCGCCCGCTCTATCGCCGCATGAACGACCCTGCCTTGCTAATGACATCCATGCGCGCCACTCTCGCCTCTCCTGGCCGCTCTTCTCCCACGCTGAAGACCGGACTCACATCAAAACGAGGCAAACCATGAGCAGCATGAGAGACCGTCAGGAAGGCTTCGAAAAGAAGTTTGCTATGGACGAGGAAACGAAGTTCAGGGCCATGGCGCGCCGCAACAAGCTGCTCGGCCTGTGGGCCGCCGAAAAGCTCGGCAAATCCGGTGCGGACGCCGACGCCTATGCGAAGGAGGTTGTGCACGCGGACTTCGAGGAGACCGGCGACAACGATGTGTTCCGCAAGGTACGCGCCGATTTCGACGCGGCAGGCATCGCCCAGTCGGATGCTCAGATACGCACCGCCATGGAAGACCTGCTGGTGACCGCGGTCGAACAGATCAGATCGACCTGAACATCGCTCAGCCCTGCCCCGGATACGGCGTGCCGTCCTTGTGCAGGAACCGCCCGTCGGGGCTTGGGCTCATCATGTCGATGTCGGAGCAAGTGATGACATCGTCCGGGTCGCGCGAGCCGACCTCCAGATAGAGCGCCGTCGTCGACGACCGGTTGATCAGATGGTGGCCGTTGCCGCTGTTCTTGGCGAAGGTCGCGCAGTCGCCTGCCCTGAGCGGCGTTTCGCCGTCATCCTCGACCAGCGTCAGTTCGCCCTCCAGCACATGGACGAACTCGTCCTCATGGCTGTGCCAGTGGCGCTGGCTGGACCAGCCACCGGGTGGCAGGGTCATGAGGTTGACGCCGAAATCGGTGAGACCGCCTGCATCGCCCAGGCGGCGGCGCGTGCGCTCGGCGCAGGGGGCATCGAAGGGTGCGGGGTAGCCGGAGCCTTTGCGGATGGGAACGGCTGATAGATCGACCTTGGGCATGGGTGTCTCCCTCGGATTGATTGCCGCAGTCTAATTCATGGAGGACGGAGGCACAGGGCCAGCTTGCGGCAGTGGTTTGCCAACAGGCTAGCATCCAACGTGGCACTCTACGGCGCCCCCTCTGTCCTCCCGGACATCTCCCCCACAAGGAGGGAGATTGGCCGTCACTGCGGCCTTCGCTAATTTTCACCGTTGCAAGAAGAGCGCCGGCGCCGAAGCTGCCAATCTCCCCACCTGTGGGGGAGATGTCCGGCAGGACAGAGGGGGGCGCCGTAGGGCGCCGACCTTGAACCGCCTTCAACCCTGGTGCGCGACCGCCAGTTCCTTCACGTGCTTCTCGTGCATCCGCAGCGTCGGCAGCGTCTTCTTGGCGAATTCCTTCAGCGCCGGGTCGTCGCCTGACCGCGCATAGGTGGAAAACAGCGCCACCGCCTGCTTGTGCGCTTCGGTCTGCAGGGCGATGTATTTGGCCTGGAAGGGCTCGCCATCCAGAGCCTTGAGCTGGTCCAGCATCGCCTGGTCCTTCGGCAGCAGCGGTGGGCCTTCGGGTGCCACCGACGCGGTGGTCTGGCTCTTTTCCCGAGCCATCCTGAAATCCTGGCCGGCCTTGGTGTGGTCCTTGACCATCAGCCCGGCGAAATCCTTCACGTCCGCCGCAACGCCCTTCTCCTCAGCCAGCTTGCTGCTCTCGATCTCGAAACGATTGGCGCTGGCCAGCGTCCTGGAGAAGGTCTCGGTGTCGACCTTGTTTTCCGAAAGCGGCGGCACTCCGGCGGGTGCTGCCTGCTGCGCGAAAGCCGTGGGCGCGCCGGCCAGAAGGGCCAGCGTGGCGATGGTGAGATAGGGTCTCATCTGAACTCTCCGTGTTGGGTCCCAAAGGCCCAACGCGGCAGACAGAATGAAGTTGCGCTTCGCTTGGCCCTCAATGGCAGCACGCCTCGCCATATTGCAGCTGTTCGTTCCAGTTCGGCCGGCCTTCGGGCGTGAAATCCATCAGGTTCCACAGGATCTCGCAAGTGCCGATGGCACGCGGGTCCTGGCCGGGTTCCGGCGACGCGAAGCCGAGTTCGGACGACCAGAAATGGCGGATGCCGTCGGCGTCGCGATGGAACACCGACAGCAGCGGGATCTGCGCGCCGTCGGCATCCTCGGCATTGTAGTCGCGCTTGAAGCTGTTGGAGGCCGAAGACACCAGCCGCATGTTACGCCAGCCCCTGTCGCGGCCAAGCGTGACCAGGTTTTCGAGCGCGGTCTTGCCGACCACCGCGAAATTGAAACCCGCCGCCTCGAGATGGCCGACCGCGCCGTCGAACTGGTCGAGCAGCGCCGTACAGGACGGGCATGGCTGGTCCTGTCGCGCCAGCTTCGCCGTGCCGCCGCTGGTGGCCACCTCGCGCGTCTCCTGGGGATGGCGCGGAAACATCATGTTGTACAGGATCAGGCTGTTCTTTCCCTGTGCGAACAGCTCCGAAAGTTTGACCCTTGCTGGCCTTCCATCGGTATCCAGCCCGTCGAACTCATAGTCCTGGCGGATCAGTCCGCCGGGAGGCAGCGCCCGCCGCGCCTCGGCCACGTCCTCCATGGCGCGGCGCAGCTCCATTTCCTTCCGCAGCAGTTTTTCACGCGCGGTGCGGTATCTGGCGGACTCGTTGGGAAAGGTGATCATGATCGTCTCCTTGGTCGTCGCGCCGGCGTCCCGGCGCGGTTGCTCTACGACCCAAGGACGTCTGGCGACGATCGACTCCGACATTTTTGCGCGCGGCAAGACGACAACGGCGGAGCCTTTCGCAGGACCGGCGAACGCTACTGCGCCGCCGGCACCGGGCAGTCCATCACCCCTTCCTCGCAATGGAGGTAACCCTGAAAATCCTTCAGCCGTTTTTCGGTCAATCCGGCCTGGCAATTGGCGATCACCATGGGACGGATGCTGCCGGCGGTTTCGGGCGGGCCGCCCTGGAAATTGCATTCGGCGTCACGGAAAGCGACCCAGGCGCGCTGCGCATTGACCAGCAGCTTCTTCGACGCGGCATTGTCCTTCAGCCTGCCCTCGATCTGCCTGTAGGCGTCATTGAGCTTCTTGTCGGACGCCGCGAAATCCTTGCCGGCGCACTCGTTCATGGTCGCCTGGTCCTGCGCATTGGCGCAGTCGTCGGCGGCCCGCGCGGTGTTCACAAAGAGCGGGGCGGCAAGTATCAGGGTGGCAAGGCTGGAGAGCAGAAACCGCATCACGTTTCCTCCGGTTCAGCAACGCCCCACGCAGGCGAAGCTTAGCAACCGGACGAGTGCAGGCAAGATGCGGCCTGCCGCGTTGGTGGACATTTCCTTTACTTGCCTGATTCTCGCGGCAGCTCGGCAAACGCGCCGCACGATGACACCGCCTCACCCCTTGACGCCACCGGCCGTGAGGCCGGAGACGATCTTGCGCTGGAAGATCAGGACCAGCACCACCAGCGGCACCGTGACGATCACCGATGCGGCCATGATGTTGCCCCACGGGATCTCGAACTGCGAGTTGCCGGAGAGCAGCGCGATCGCCACCGGCACGGTCCGCTGCGCGTTGTTGGAGGTGAATGTCAGGGCAAACAGAAACTCGTTCCATGCGCCGATGAAGGCCAGCAGCCCGGTGGTCGCCAGCGCCGGCCACATCAGCGGCAGGAACACCCGCGTGACGATGATCCACGGCGTCGCGCCGTCGAGGATCGCCGCCTCCTCGAGCTCGACCGGAAGGTCGCGGACGAAGGTGGTGAGCACCCAGACGGTGAAGGGCAAGGTGAAGATCATGTAGGAGAAAATCAGCGCGAACAGCGAATTGTAGAGGCCGAACATGCGGACCAGTTCGAACAGCCCGGCCAGCAGCGCCACCTGCGGGAACATCGAGACCGACAGGATGGTGAACAGCAGGGCCGAGCGGCCGCGAAAGCGGATGCGTGCCAGCGCATAGGCTGATGTGACGCCGAGCAACAGCGACAGCGCGACGACCGCGCCCGAGACGAACAGCGAATTTATGAGATTGCGCACGAAGCTGCCCTCGGTCAGCACATTCCGGTAGTTGGCAAGACTGACCGTCGTCGGCCACAGATCGGCCTGGAACAGCTCCGTCCCCGATTTCAGGCTGGTGACGATGGCGTAGTAGAACGGGAACACCGCGACGAAGACGATTCCTGCGACCAGGAGATAAAAGGCCGTTCGCTTCAGCACCCACATCTCAGCGGCCTCCGTCCAGGCTTACCCGGCCGATCCGGATATAGGCGATGGTGAGCAGAGCGAGGATGAGGAAGAGCAAGGTCGAGGCGGCGGAGCCATAGGCGAACTTGTCGAACTCGAACAGGTTCTCGCGGGCGAACACCGACATCGACTTGGTATGCGCATTGTTGGGCGTCAGCACATAGATCAGGTCGAAGATGCGCAGCGCATCGAGCGCGCGGAAGATCACGGCCACCATCACCGCCGGGCGGATGAGCGGCAAGGTCACCCGCCAAAAGATCTGCCAGGGGTTGGCGCCGTCGAGCCTGGCGACCTCGATGATCTCCCTCGGCAGCATCTGCAGCGCGGCCAGGATGAGCAGCGCCATGAATGGTGTCGTTTTCCAGATATCGACGATGAGGATCGCCGCCATCGCCGTATCGGCGTTGGCCGTCCAGGCGATCTTGGCGCTGATCAGGCCGAGGTTGAGCAACACGACATTGATGATGCCGAACTGGTCGTTGAGTATCCACTGCCACATCTTCGCCGAGACGATCGTCGGGATGGCCCAGGGGATCAGGATCGCCGCCCTGACGATGCCGCGGCCTGGGAATTTGGCATTGAGAACCAGCGCAACGATCGTTCCGAGGATCGTCTCGCAGGTCACGGAGACCACGGCGAAGCGCACCGTGTTCCAGACGGCACGCCACCAGACCGGATCAACGAGCAGACCATCGTAGAGGACCCGTCCGCTCGGCATGCTGAAAACCGAGAAATAATTGGCGAAGCCGACCCATTGGCGCGCGTCGAGGTCGGCCAGCGAGGCGTCGGTGAAGCTGAAATAGACCGTGCGGGCAAGCGGCCAGCCGGCCGCCGCGGCGAGCACCAGAAGCATTGGTGCCAGGAAAAGCCACGCCGAGCGAACGCGCTGTGCCTTCAACGGCGAGTGCGCGGCCCTGGCTGTTTCAGGTACCGGTTCCACTCTTGTCATCTCGCACCCCCTCGTCGCGGTTTCCGCCGGGCGGATGCGCCAGCATCGTCGCGTCACCAGCCTCGGCCCTTCAGCTTGGTCAGCATCGCTTCGAGGTCGGCCAGATTGTCGGCGGCAGTGCCGTCGCCCGAGAGCGTGTCGTGAACGGCGTTCCAGAACTGGCTCGACGCCTCGTTGTATTTGATCCTGGTCGCGGCCGAGGGGCGCGGCACCGCATTGAGAAAGATCTGCTTCCAGCGCGGAACAATCGGCTGTTGCCTGGCGATGTCGGCATCGTCATACAGCGCCTGGATGGTCGGCAGGTTGGACGTCTTCAGCGTGCGGTATTTCTGCATCGCGGGCGAGGCGATGAACTTGACCAGCTCGATCGCGGCATCCGGATGCTTCGAATATTTGGAGACGGCGAGGTTCCAGCCGCCCAGGGTCGCGACCGGCCGGGCGCCTTCGCCCGTGCCGGCCGGCAGCGGCGCCACGTCGAATTTGCCCTTGATCGGCGAGCCCTCGCCGTTGCCGAGCGCGTAGGCATAGGGCCAGTTGCGCATGAACACCGCGTTGCCGGTCTGCCACACGCCGCGCGATTCCTCTTCCTGGTAGGCAAGCACGCCGGGCGGTGCGATGGTCCCGACCCACCCCTTGGCCATATCGAGCACCGCCGCCGCTTCTGGGTTGTTGATGGAGATGGAGCCGTCCGGCTCGATGATCTGGCCGCCGCCATTCGACATCACCCATTCGAGCGCGTTGCAGGTCAGCCCCTCATAGGCATTGCCCTGGAAGACGAAGCCCCAGATATCCCGATTGCCGGCCGCACGCTCCTTGTCCATCACCAGCTTGGCGGTAACTGCCAGTTCCTTCCAGGTGGCCGGCGCCTTGGCGCCGTATCTGTCGAGGAGATCCTTGCGGTAGTAGAGCGCCGGCGCATCGGTGAAGATCGGCAGAGCGACGAGCTTGCCATCGACCGTCTGCGACTGGATGATCGACGGGAAATGGGCGCCGACGACATCCTTGGTCGCGGCGGTCAGATCGACGAGCTGGCTGGCGAGCTGCGGCGCCCAGATCACGTCGGTCTGATAGACATCGATGTCGCTGTTACCCGCGGCGAGCCAAAGCCGGTACTGGCCGAACTGGTCGGTCCCGGACGTCGGCATGACGACGATGTTGACCTTGTTGCCGCTGTCTTTCTCGTAACGGTCGAGGATCTCGCGCAGCACCTTGATGCCGTCGCCGGTATCGCCCGACACGATCGACAACTCGACGGCCCGCGCCGGAGCAGCAGCCAGCATGGCGGCGACACCGAGCGCCAGAAATGCGTGAAAAAGATTCATGATGGCGGATGTCCCTCCGCGGCCGGCGACGGAAAATCCTCCCCCGCGCCGGCAGCTTGTCAGACCCCACCCTGCAATGAATGCGAAGCGGCGCTTTGGGTTCCCAAATCGAGTCATTCCTTGTGATCGGCGATCGGGCCGATTCGCGCGGCTGGAATGGTTTCAGCCTTCCCAGGCGACAGGCATCATTCCCAGTCGCTCGTAGAGCCGGACGGCGGCGGCGTTCTCGACCGTGTTGGTCTTGAGGTCGACATGGCCGGCGCCGCGTTCGCGAAAAATGGCGAAGGCGTGCCACATCAGCGCCTCGGCAACGCCCTTGCCGCGCGCCTCGGGATGAACGGCGAGGTCCTTGACGAAGGCGCGGGTCCAGCACAGCGCCGCCGCCGCCAGCCGACCCTTGGCATCGATGACGAGGAAGCACAGCGCCGGGTCGAATTCGGGATCATCCGCGATACGCGGCCACCATTCGTCGAATGGGCCATCGGCGCCGTCGTCGAACACTTCGGTCAACAGCGCATGCAGGGGCAGCGCATCACCGGGCTCGAAGCAGCGCATGACGAAACCGTCCGGCCAGTGCGGCGGAACCAGCGTCTCGTCGAGGATCTTGCGCAGCCGGATGTCGTTCAAAGCCGGCGGACGCGGTTCCGGCATCGCGCTCAGGCGTCGGGCTGCAGGCGGCGGCGCTGACGGTCGACACCAAGGCCGGTCGCCTCGAGCAGGCCCTTGCGCTTGGCGTCGAAATAGTAGCCGGTCTGGTAGAGCCAGTCGGCCTTCTTGGCGTTGCCGCCGGCCACCAGCCAGGCGCCACGCAGATATTTCACCGCGTATTTCAAATTGGTCTCGGCGTCGAACAGGCCCTTGGCCGGTCCGTCATAGCCCATGCCGCGCGCCGTCGCGTGCTTGATCTGCATCAGCCCCCAATGGCCATTGTTGTAGGCTTTCGGGTTGAAGGTGCTCTCGCGGTTGACGACGCGGCGCACCAGGTCCACCGGCACCTGGTAGAGGGCGGCATATTTCTCGATCAGCCGTTCGACATCGCCACGCACGCCCGTCGCATGTTCTTCCGTCGGCCCGACGGGACCCTGCACCAGGGCAGCCGGGTTCTGCGGCACGACATAGGCGACCTGCTGGACGCCAGGCATCCGGTCGCCCTTGGCGGTCGCCGGCATCACCAGCCCCGCGGTCGTATAGGTCTCGGCAGCCTGGACCGGCTCGCCCGCATTGGCTGGCGCAGGCGCCTGCCAGGCATTGGCGGTCATCACGGCTGGTGCCGCCGGCGTCGAACCGGCAAAGGCGGCGGTCACTGCCGCCGGTTGTGCCGCGGGATCGAGCGGCGGCTCGGCCGTCTGAACGGGAGCGATACCGGAGGATTCAGGCAGCACCGAAACCGTCTCCGGCAGCGGCACGGTGAAGCCGGCATCAGCGCCGGCGGCGGTTGTTGTTTCGGTAAGAGCAGGCGCGGACTTCATCTGCGAGGTCGACGTGCAGCCGCTGACGCCGGCGGCGGCCAGGATCACGCCGATCGCGATAAGGTTGAGTTTTGCTGGCAAGCCGCGCTCGGGTCCGATTTGTCGGGTTGTTAAGAAATCCCTTACACCACCGATTCATGAGCGGCAATCGGGGCCATCAGGTGGTTTTCGGGTGGCGAGACTTGGCCTCTGATGCCATATTGTTCTGGATATGTACCGGGACGAATCCCGGTTTTCGCCACTTTGCGGAAAGGAACGCGGCATGGACACGACATCTTCGATCACGGCCGGCCACGCAGTGTTAGAAACAGTGATCGGTTTCATGGGCATCGCGTGGAGCGAAAAGGGCCTGATCCGGCTCTGCCTGCCCGAACGCAGCCGCGAAGCGGTGGAGCGGCGCCTGCTGCGCCATGGAGTCGTTTCCGCCTCCACGGCCCAGCCGCCATGGGTGGTCGACCTGATCGCCTCGATCAAGGCTTATGCGGCGGGCGAGGACGTCGATTTCTCCGGCGTGCCGGTCGATCTCGACGGCGTCGACGATTTCCGCCTCGCCATCTATGACGCGGCGCGAAAACTCTCCTTCGGCGAAACCACCACCTATGGCGAGCTGGCCAAAACCGCCGGCCATGCGGGGCTCGCCCGCGAAACCGGGGCGGCGCTCGGCGCCAATCCGGTGCCGCTGGTCATTCCTTGCCATCGCATCCTTGCCGCCGGCGGCAAAATCGGCGGCTTCTCGGCGCCCGGCGGCTCGGTCACCAAGGAGAAGATGCTGGCCATGGAAGGCGTGCGCGTCGGCCCGCCGCCACCGGCGCAGGTTTCCTTCGGGTTCTGACGCGGACAAGTTCTAGTTGTTGTGGAAGAACCGCCTGCGGAAATGCCGGTCATTGTCCGGGCGCTTGCAGTTATAGACGGAACAGGACTTGGTGTCGGCGCTGGGCACGTAGGCGCGCGTCCTCACCTCGCCCATGGTGCAGAATTGCTGGCTCTGCACATAGCGGTCGTAAAGCGGCAATCCCGGCACCCGCGTCGACTGGTAGCGCAGGATGACGGCGCCCTGCCGGGCTATCGTCGCCTGAACCTTGCCGCAGCTCATATGCGTCGGATCGTAGCGCGAGATCGCCTGCGCGTCGGCCGCCACCAGCGTCAGGCAGCCGGCAAGTAGAATGGTTTTCATGGTCCTCTCCCCCTGATCCGCCGCTCGAGGACAGCGCGACCTGCCGCAACGTTTTCAGCAGATTGGGGCAGCCGTTGGGCAGCCCCTCGATCACGGTTTTCTCACGCAGTCTTGTATTTTATGCGAAACCAGCCTATATGCCTTCCATTGATATTTCGGCCGATCGATCCGGGCCTCGCGATCTTCGCGTTTGCTGACGTCTATCTCCAAAATCTCGATGCACACCGGCTGGACTTCGGTCCGGTCAATCTAAAGCAAATGTTGAAGGACTATCTAAAATGGCAACAGGAACGGTCAAGTGGTTCAACGCCACCAAGGGCTTCGGCTTCATTCAGCCTGACGCGGGCGGCGCGGACGTTTTCGTCCACATCTCCGCTGTTGAGCGTGCTGGGCTGTCGACCTTGGTCGAAGGCCAGAAGATCAACTTCGAGATCGAGCAGGACCGCCGCACTGGCAAGTCGTCCGCTGGATCTCTGAGCAAGGCAGCCTGATTTTGCGATAGCGCGCGCCGGGCGAGAGCCCGGGGCGCGCGGCAAGTCACGGATGTACTGACAGTCGCGCGAGAAGCGCGCCGGAGCGGAAGACCCGACAAGCTGGATCAGCAGATAGCTGCCAGCCCGGACCGGACGCTCCCGATCAGGCTACCAAGCATGGAAGGCGGGATTTTTCCCGCCTTTTTGCTGTCTGGGGTTGAGGTGGCGACAATTGGCGAAACCGGCGATACAGCGTCCTTCTCCCCGTCTCTATACGGGAGAAGGGCCCGGCAGGGCGATGAGGGGCAGCGCCGACGCTTCAAGAGGGACGATCGCAGAGCCAAGCACACAACCGAAGGCTGGCGCCGCCCCTCATCTGGCTGCCGCCATCTTCTCCCCGTATAGAGACGGGGAGAAGGACGCCTCGCCGAGGTTTTCGCCAATCGCCGAAAAGCTTACCCCAGCCACTCGATCGGCACATGCCCCGGATCGGCCTCCACCCTTTTCAGCCAGGCGGCGACAGACGGATAGGCGTCGAGCTGGAAGCCGCCCTGCTCCGCCGTATGCGTATAGGCATAGAGCGCGATGTCGGCGACGCTGAGCGCCCCGCCGGCGAAGAAAGCATTGTCTTCCAGATGCTTGTTCATCACGCTCAGCGCCTTGTTGCCGCGCTCCAGCGTCACCGCCAGCCGCTCCGGAGTCGCATCCCCTGCTC
Organism: Mesorhizobium sp. M1396; assembly: GCF_040317725.1. Taxonomy (NCBI): domain Bacteria; kingdom Pseudomonadati; phylum Pseudomonadota; class Alphaproteobacteria; order Hyphomicrobiales; family Phyllobacteriaceae; genus Mesorhizobium; species Mesorhizobium sp. M1396. The sequence continues at coordinate 24,152 of NZ_JAMYLA010000054.1, forward strand.
TTTCGGGAAAGGTCAGCAGCGCCTTGCGCACGGCGATGTAGGGCTCGTGGCTGTACTGCTCGAAGAACAGCCATTGATAAGCGAGCCCCCGCTCGTATCTGTCGACCGGCAGGAAGCGCGTGCCTTCGGCGAGATAGAGCAGGATGGCATTGGACTCGGCCAGGCGACGGCCGTCGTCGAGTTCGAGCAGCGGCACCATGGCGTTCGGGTTCTTGGCGACAAAATCGGCTTTGCGCGTATCGCCGGTGTGCGAACTCACCTCGACATTGGTGAAGGCAAGGCCAAGCTTGGCCATCAGCAGGCGCGGCTTGTAGCAATTGCCGCTGTCGATCATGCCGTAAAGTATCATGGCTGTTCCCCGGAGCGCTGTCTCTGCTGCCGCGATTATCGCAGCGGCGGCGCCCTCAACCAATGATTTGTTTTGGTACGACGATCAGCGCCGCTGATGTGTGAATACCGGCGACCTAATGACCTCGGTTTTGGGAGGACGACATGCATAAAAACAAAGACCTAAGGCGCGTCGCCTGAATCCGTTCAAACGCGACGCGCTTTAGCCAAACAGCGGGATGACATTGCCTACATTGCCAAGCAGCGTGTCGATGTGCAGCGGCTTTTCATCAAATATCGTGCCGGCAAGCGCCGGACGGGCGAGAAGAAAACCCTGCAGAAGATCGACGCCGCCTTCGAGCGCGACGCGCAGATGGGTGGGCTGCTCGATGCCTTCGACCAGCACCTTGGCGCCGCGGTCATGCAGACTGGAAACCAGCGGGCGGAAGAACCGTTCGGCGGCGGCGTGGCGGCAGAACTCCGCGAACCATGTGCCGTCGATCTTGACGATGTCGGGCTTGAGCAGGTTCACCCGCTCCTCGGTCGAGTGCCCGGTGCCGAAATCGTCGATGGCGATGCGGATGCCGTCGCGCCGCATTTCGCGCGCCAACCGGGCAAGAAGCGTGTCATCGGCCGCCTGTTCGGTGATTTCGCAGACCAGCATGCCCGGCGCGAGGCCGAACTCGCCGAGGTGCCTGGTCATCAGCCGGATCTCGGCCAGCGCCCGCCCGGGATGATCGTTGATCAGCGGATTGTAGTTGAAGAACAGGTCGAGCCCGTCGACGCCGATGTTGCAAAAATTCCTGAGGTGCAGCGCCCGGCACATGGTCTCGACGAACAGCCGATCCGAGGCGGCAATGCTGTCGAAGAAAACCCGTGGCGCACCGGGGCGCCCGGCGCGGTGCGGCTCGATCAGGGCTTCGACCGCGACCGCGTGAAGGAATCGGCCACGCGGCGCGAAAATCGGCTGATAGGCGCTGCGCAGCCGGAACTCGCCATGAATGCCGTATGCGATGCCGACTTCGTCGACCCAGATCGCATCGCCGACATTGCGCCGCCGCTCAAGCCTCATGGCGTCACCCTGCGTCCGAACGCCTTCACCTGCCGCGCCGAATGCGGTGCCGGAGCGGGAGCAGGCGTGTCGGCGGCAGCGGCGACGGATGCCTGCCTGTTCTTGTCGAGGAGGCCAAAACTGGTCGGCGCCAGTTCGGGCCGCGCCAGCACGAAACCTTGCACCATCGACGCTCCCGATTTCTCGGCGAGCTCCAATTGCCAGCTCTCCTCGATACCTTCGAACACCGTGCGGATGCCTTGTGCCTCGAAACTTTTCACCATGGTGGTCAAGAGCGCGAAGCCGGCGCCGGATTCCATCAGCTGCGTGATCCAATAGGCATCGAACTTGACGATATCCGGCTTCAACTCCTTGACGCGGTTGATGTCGGAATCGGCGGCGCCATAATCGTCGACGGCGATGCGAAAGCCGTTGGCCCTCAGTGCCGCGACGAAACTGTGCAGGGTTTCCTGCGACGCCGAGCGCTGCTCGGTCACTTCGCAGACGACCCGGCGTGGATCGATGCCGGCCTCATGCAGCACCAGCCGCATTTCGCGCAAGGCGGCGTCGGCAACGGGGCGTTCAGTGAACACCGACGGGTCGAAATTGACGAAGATCGACGCCTCTTGTGGCAGGCAGGCGCCGGCGTTCAGAAGATGCAGCGTCCTGGTCAGCGCCTCGATATGCAAACGGTCGGCGGCTGGGCAGGTCGAGAAGAAATTCATCGGCGATTGCGGCTCGCCGTCGCGGAACGGCCGGATCAACCCTTCAAACGCGACCACCGACAGCTTGCCTTCGTTGAAGGCAAAGATCGGCTGGAAGGCACTCCGCAGCGTGTAGATGCTCCAGACACCGGTGGAGGTGCCGTCGTCTTGACGGATGATGTGGGCAAGCCCGATGCTGCGCGACACGGTTCCTCGCTCCGCGACCTGGCGGAATTGGTCTGCGATCCTGCCACTCAAGCCTCTACCGCTCGTTAATGAATTTATTGTTGCCGATCACGGTCCCGATCACGGGTCATTGACGGCTGGATCAGCCGACAATGCTTGCACTGCGCGAAATCATGCGACATGAGAAGCGCCGCGGCCGCTCCCGGTCGCACCGATCTTCCATGGAGACGTTCAAGGTCATGGCCTTTCTTGCCGACACCCTTTCCCGCGTAAAGCCTTCCGCCACCATCGCGGTGACGCAGAAGGCGCGCGAGCTGAAAAATGCCGGCCGTGACATTATCGGCCTCGGCGCCGGCGAGCCGGATTTCGACACGCCCGACAACATCAAGAATGCTGCGATCGAGGCGATCCGCCGGGGCGAGACCAAGTATCCGCCGGTTTCGGGCATCGTGCCGCTGCGCGAGGCGATCTCGAAGAAATTCAAGCGCGAGAACAATCTCGACTACAAGCCCGAGCAGACCATCGTCGGCACCGGCGGCAAGCAAATCCTGTTCAACGCCTTCATGGCGACGCTGAACCCGGGCGACGAGGTCATCATCCCCCGCCCTTACTGGGTCAGCTATCCCGAGATGGTGGCGATCTGCGGCGGCACCTCGGTGTTTGCCGACACCTCCATCGACAACGGCTTCAAGCTGACCGCTTCTGTGCTGGAAAAGGCGATCACGCCGCGCACAAAGTGGCTGCTGATGAACTCGCCGTCGAACCCGTCGGGCGCCGCCTACACCGAAGCCGAACTGCGCGCGCTGGCCGACGTGCTGTTGAAGCACCCGCATGTCTGGACCCTGACCGACGACATGTACGAGCACCTGACCTATGGCGACTTCGTCTTCAAGACCATCGCCGAGGTCGAGCCGAAACTCTACGAACGCACGCTGACCATGAACGGCGTGTCGAAAGCCTATGCCATGACCGGCTGGCGCATCGGCTATGCGGCCGGTCCCGTCCAGCTGATCAAGGCGATGGACATGATCCAGGGCCAGCAGACATCGGGCGCCTGCACCATCGCGCAATGGGCCTCCGTCGAGGCGCTCAACGGCCCGCAGGACTTCATCGCCAGGAACAAGGCGATCTTTCAAGGGCGGCGCGACCTCGTCGTCTCGATGCTCAACCAGGCGCGCGGCATCACGTGTCCGTCGCCGGAAGGCGCTTTCTACGTCTACCCCTCCTGCGCCCAGCTGATCGGCAAGAAGACTAAAGCCGGCAAGCTGATCGACACCGACGAGACCTTCTGTTCGGAACTGCTCGAGGCCGAGGGCGTCGCCGTGGTGTTCGGCTCGGCCTTTGGCCTTGGCCCCAACTTCCGCATCTCCTACGCCACCTCGGAGACGCTGCTGGAGGAAGCCTGCACGCGCATCCAGCGCTTCACGGCATCGCTGACCTGATCAGGCCAGCACCTGAAACAGAAACCCGGCTTCACCGCCGGGTTTCTGATCGCGCTGTGAGCCTTCTCGCCTCTTTGCCCGAGTGCGCCTCGACCGGAGCCAGCACGGCGACCAGCCGTGCGGTGGGTGGTGAGGAACGCGGCAATCGCCGCTGTCGGCATCGCCGCGCGGAACCCGCCGGGCTCGGCACTCAGCCGCCATATTGCTCCGCGGTCACCGCTTCCAGCCAATCGGCATGGACGCCGTCGATTGCCTCCTGCATGGCAATATGCGTCATCGACGATGTAAGCGCCGCGCCGTGCCAGTGCTTTTCACCGGGGGCGAACGAGATGACGTCGCCGGCCCTGATCTCCTGGATCGGTTCGCCCCATGTCTGCGCGAGACCGGCGCCCACGGTGACATAGAGTGTCTGACCAAGCGGATGCGTATGCCAGTGGGTGCGCGCGCCCGGCTCGAAGCTGACCAGCGTGGCCCGCAGCCGCGCCGGCGCTTCTTTCTCGATGATCGGCGTCTGCAGCACCCGGCCGGTGAAATATTTGTCTGGCGCTACGATGGTCGGCACGCTGCCGCAGGCAATGATCTTCATGGTCTATGGTCCTTGAACGGAGGGCGACGGGTCGCCCATCCCAGTTTCGACCGATATCGGCCAACGTGCAACAGTGTTCGACCGCCAGACGCCCAGCGTCCGAGCAGCGCGTGTCCGCGGCCGGGTGCCGGATTTCTATTTTTCTTGCCCTGCCGGCAAACAAGTGGGACGATGGCTTTGGGCAGGTAGCGAAACGAAAAGAACCGCCCGCGACGGTCGAACAGGCCGGCCGCCGCTCCAGGACCGATTGACCACGCCTGAACCATGAATGCCAGTCGGTCCTACGGGAAACGCCTGAGTGGAGGTCAGTCATGGGTACTCGCGCCGGAGGACGACGCACGGGACCGAAATGCATTGCCATAGTCGGTCCCTTCGCAAGCGGTAAGACGACACTTCTCGAAGCCATTTTGGCCCGTACGGGCTCAATTCCCCGACAAAATCCCGTTTCATCAGGCAATACCGTTTCAGATTATTCGCCCGAGGCGCGGGCTCATGCCATGAGCGTCGAGGCGACAATCGCCACCACCGAATTCATGGGCGAGCAGATTACCTTCGTCGATTGTCCCGGCTCCATCGAATTCTCCTTCGAGGCCGAGCCGGTGCTGGCAGCCTGCGACCTTGCTGTGGTCGTTGCCGAGGCCGACGAAAAGAAGATCCCTGCCCTGCAGCTGATCATGCGCAAGCTCGACGATCTCGGCGTGCCGCGCATCCTGTTTCTCAACAAGGTCGACAAGGCAATCACCGGTGTGCGCGACACGCTGAAGATGCTACAGCCGGCAAGCTCGGTGCCGTTGCTGCTGCGCCAGATTCCGTTGCGCAAGGACGGCGTCGTAATCGGTTCGATCGACCTGGCGCTGGAGCGTGCCTACATCTATCGCGAATATGCCGAGAGCGAAGTGGCTCAGATACCGGGCGACGACAAAGCGCGCGAACTCGAGGCACGCTTCTCTATGCTGGAGACGCTGGCCGACCATGATGACCAGCTGATGGAACAGCTGCTCGAAGAAATCGAGCCGCCCAAGGATGCCGTCTTCGACGACCTTGCCGCCGATCTGCGCGATGGCGCGGTGACGCCGGTGCTGATCGGCACCGCCGAGAAAGGCAACGGCGTGCTGCGCCTCTTGAAGGCGATCCGCCACGACGCACCCGACATCGAGGCAACCCGCAAGCGGCTCGGCGCACCCGACGGCGCGGCCACCGTGGTCCAGGTGATCAAGACCATCCACACGCCGCATGGCGGCAAACTGTCGGTGTCGCGCATCCTCTCCGGCCAGGTCGTCGACGGCTCCGAACTCTGGCTGCCCGGCGGCGATACGGCCAAGGTCTCCGGCATTTACCGAATGCTCGGCAAGGACCAGGTCAAGCTGACCATCGCCAAGGCCGGCGACACGGTGGCGCTGGGCAAGCTGGACGAGGTCAAGACCGGCCAGACCCTGAGTTCGACCAAGGGCGGCATCAAGCCGCTGATCCAGCTCGAGCCGCCGCAGCCGGTCTTCGCCTTCGCGCTGCGCCCCAAGGAACGCAAGGACGAAGTGAAGATGTCGGCCGCCATCCAGCGGCTGGCCGAGGAAGATCCCTCGCTCAGCCTGCGCCACAACCAGGACTCGGCCGAGACCGTGCTGTCGGGTCATGGCGAGATGCATCTACGGGTCGTGCGCGAGCGGCTGGAAGGCAAGAACCAGATACCGGTCGAAGGCCATGCGCCGGCGGTGCCCTATCGCGAGACGATCCGCAAACCGGTGCAGCAGCGCGGCCGTCACAAGAAGCAGTCCGGCGGCCATGGCCAGTTCGGCGACGTGGTGATCGAGATCAAGCCGCTGCCGCGCGGCTCCGGTTTCCAGTTCACCGACACCATTACCGGCGGCGTCGTGCCGAAGACCTACATCCAGTCGGTCGAAACCGGTGTGCGCGATTATCTGAAGTCCGGGCCGCTCGGCTTTCCCGTCGTCGATGTCGCCGTCAACCTGTCGGACGGCTCGTATCACGCGGTGGATTCCTCCGACATGGCCTTCCAGATGGCGGCCAAGCTGGCGATGAGGGAAGGCATGGCCGCCTGTTCGCCGGTGCTGCTGGAACCTGTGATGAAGGTCGAGATCGTCACGCCGTCCGATGCCACCTCGAAGATCATCGCGCTCATCCCGCAGCGGCGCGGCCAGATCCTTGGTTACGACGCAAGGCCGGGCTGGCCTGGTTGGGATGTCGTCGAGGCAACCATGCCGCAGGCCGAGATCGGCGACCTGATCATCGAACTGCGCTCTGCAACTTCGGGCGTCGCCAGCTACCGTGCCGTCTTCGACCACATGGCCGAACTCACCGGCCGTCTGGCCGACGAGGCGATGAACACCAACGGCAAGGCTGCCTGACCCATAGCACCGTCACACGCCCCTCGAACCCGGTTCGAGGGGCAAAAAAGAAACGACGCCCGGCGGGGACCGGGCGTCGTTTTGTTTGCGGACCGTTTCCTTGGGAGGTAACGGAGGTCCGCCGCATTTGGTGCCGCCGAACGTCGGCGGAAGAAACGGTTCGGACGCGGTAGCCGCCTGAGCCCGGGCCGTCCGAGTGATGCCCCCATCTCCCGTCCGAACCACACCGCGTCCTATGATCGGCGTAGCAGGTCGCGGGCGTCCGCGATATGTTACCAGAGGTTACATGTCACTGTTACGTGGCAATTGTGATGGATTTTTTGGCCAGCCCAGCAGGGAACAGGCAACAAAAAAGCCGGATCAACGAAGATCCGGCTGAGTTTGATTGGAAGTGCCTGTTAAGGCTAACCTCCAGAGGGGAACACTCAAGGGCGCTAATGGGAGGAGAACGCGCCCAGGAGATGATCTATATATGTGCTCATCATGCCCAAGAAACAAGCATCTATTTTGCAACACACGCATGCAAAAAGACACAGGCTGTGGTCTAACCCGTTCCAGAAGCCAATAGGACCAGCAAAATCGTCCAAATGGAGCCATGAACTGGGCGATTGCCACTACAGAATCCCAATCGTCGCTGGTTCTCGGCTCGAAATGCCAAAACTGCGTAATGGCGTGGAAGCGGGCAGCGGGCGTTCATTTCTAAGGCAATTGGAGAGGAGGCAGCCAATGCGGACGTTTTCGGCGATCGCCGGCAGTGCGGCCTTCTTCATTGCAGTCCCCGGCGTGGTTGCCGGGCTGGTGCCTTGGCTGTTGACCGACCGCTGGGGCTTGCCGTGGTCGAACCTGCCGGGCTTTGTCTCCGCAGGCGGGCTTCTGATCGTCGCCGCGATCGCAGCACTCCTGCATGCGTTCGGCCGCTTTGCGCTCGAAGGCCTGGGCACGCCCGCTCCGGTCGCGCCGACCGAGAGACTGGTGATCGGCGGCATCTACCGCCATGTCCGCAACCCGATGTATGTCGCCGTGCTGTCGATCATCCTCGGCCAGGCACTGCTGTTCTCGAGCTGGATTCTGGTCGCCTATGCCGTCATCGGCGCGATCGCCATGGGCTCCTTCGTGCGGCTCTACGAGGAGCCGACATTGGCCCGCCGCTACGGCGCCGAATACGAGACCTACCGCCGCAATGTCCCGGGCTGGCTGCCTCGGCTGACGCCCTGGCGGGAGCTAAATTAGGTCAAAGCAGAGCCACATGGGGCATGTTGAGATTCAGGTCAGGCCGGCATCACCTGAATATCGATATGCCTCTCAGAAGGACCAGCTTCGGGCCTTGGCAATGATGAAGTCGCGAAAGACGTGGAGCTTGGCCTGGTTCTTCATCGCGTCGGGATAGGCGAAATAGGTGTCGAAGGACGGCACCTCGGTCTCCGGCAGCAACTGCACCAGGTCTGAGTCCTTGCTGATCACGTAGTCGGGCAGCATGGCGATGCCGGCACCACCCTGCACCGCGCGCTTGATCGACAATATGTCGTTGATCTGCAGCGTCGGCACCCTTTGTCCGCCTTCGAAATCGCCGACCGTTTCCAGCCAGTTCAGTTCCGACAGATGCGCGGGCACCGGCACGCCGAAGGTGACGATGCGATGGGCCTTCAGCTCGGCGACCGAAGCCGGCTTGCCGTGCTTGGCGACATAGGAAGGCGCCGCGTAAAGATGGAAATGCACGGTGAACAAGCGGCGCTGGATCAGGTCCGGCTGCTGCGGCTGGCGCAGCCGAATGGCGCAATCGGCTTGGCGCATGGTGAGGTCGAGTTCCTCGTTGGCGAGGATCAGCTGCAGGCTGATTTCGGGATAGAGCTCGATGAACTCCTGTACCCGCTCGGTCAGCCAGCCGGCGCCCAGTCCCACCGTCGTCGTCACCCTGAGCACGCCGGAGGGGCGGTCCTTGGTCTCGGTCAGCCGTGACTTGATGGTCTCCAGCTTCATCAGCACGTCATGCGCCGTGCGGAACAGCATCTCGCCCTGCTCGGTCAGCACCAGCCCGCGGGCATGGCGGTTGAACAGCGGCACGCCGACATCATGCTCGAGCGCGCTGACCTGCCGCGAGATCGCCGATTGCGACAGATGCAGTGTCTCGGCCGCATGGGTAAAAGACCCTGCCTCCGCCGCAGCGTGAAACACGCGTAGCTTGTCCCAGTCCAACGCCATGATTCCCCTCGCTCTGTTTTGGCGTCTGAATGAAAAATCAGGCTTTTACACGGCGTTTCCAAGCCGCTTTCTGAACTCTCTACTCGGCCGCTTCGCGGTGCACTTCGATACCGGCCAGATACTTCTCCGCCTCGAGTGCGGCCATGCAGCCGAGCCCGGCCGCCGTCACCGCCTGGCGGTAGATGTCGTCGGTGACGTCGCCGGCCGCGAACACGCCGGGCACGTCGGTGCGGGTCGAATCCGGCGCCGTCCACAGATAGCCGTTCGGCTTCTGCTTCAGCTTGCCGGCGAACAGCTCGACCGCCGGTGCGTGACCGATCGCCACGAACACGCCGTCGACCTTGAGGTGCGTTTCTTGGCCGGTCACCGCATGTTTGAGCTTCAGCCCTTCGACCGAAGGCGGCAGCGGCGTCTTGCCGGGACGGCCGGTGATCTCGTCGACGATCGTGTCCCAGATGACGCGGACATTGTCCTTCTTCAAGAGCCGCTCGCGCAGGATGCGTTCGGCTCGAAAATCGCTGCGCCGATGGATGACGGTCACGCTCCTGGCGAGGTTGGACAGGTAGAGCGCCTCTTCCACCGCCGAATTGCCGCCACCGATCACCGCGACATCCTTGCCGCGATAGAAGAAACCGTCGCAGGTGGCGCAGGCCGAGACGCCGAAACCCATGAAGGTCTGTTCGGTCGGGATGCCCAGCCACTTGGCCTGCGCGCCTGTGGCGATGATCAGCGCGTCGGCGGTGTAGGTGGTGCCGGAATCGCCCTTGGCCCGGAACGGCCGCACGTTGAGGTCGACCTCGGTGATGATGTCGTTGATGACGTCGGTGCCGACATGCTCGGCCTGCTTCAGCATCTGCTCCATCAGCCACGGACCCTGGATGGGGTCGGCGAAGCCGGGATAGTTCTCGACATCGGTGGTGATCATCAGCTGGCCGCCCTGCTGCAGGCCAGCGACCAGCATCGGCTTCAGCATGGCGCGGGCGGCGTAGACCGCCGCCGTATAGCCGGCCGGGCCGGAACCGATGATGAGAACGGGCGCGTGCTTGGTGGTCATCTAAAGCCTCTGTGGAGGGGCCGCCAGCAATTGCGGCATGGAAAACTCGTCGCTATCGCGCGTAATGTAAGTGTTGCCCACGACGCCAGCAAGGCAAGTTGGCGTTCGTCCCCGGAAAGCTTTGTCGCACCCTTCCCCCCGCTTGATCCTGCGAAATATTCCGGGGCGAGGGATGGAATGGACAGCGAAGTCGTTTAATTACAAAATCACGCAAGATTCTTGCGCGTTGCCGCTGACTTCTCGAGAACTCTCATGCCACTCAAGGCCGATCTCGACGCCATCGACTGGAAGATCCTGCGCGAATTGCAGGGCGACGGTCGCATGACCAATGTCGAACTGTCGAACCGGGTCGGCATTTCGGCGCCGCCATGCCTGCGCCGCGTCAAGCGGCTGGAGGAAGCCGGCATCATCCGCGGCTACCGCGCTTTGCTCAACGCGCCGGCGCTAGGCCTCGATGTCGTCGCCTTCTGCCTGATCGGCCTGCATCACCAGGCCGACGCCGAACTGCGCACCTTTGCCGAGCGTACCCGAGGCTGGCCGATCGTGCGCGACGCCTGGATGGTGTCGGGCGAATCCGATTTCCTGCTGCATTGCGTGGCCAGCGACCTCGGCGCCTTCCAGACCTTCGTCATCGAGGAGCTGACCTCGGCCCCCAATGTCGACACGGTGCGCACCGCGCTCACAATCCGCCGGGTCAAGGATGAAGGGCTGGTCTCGTTCGCACAGGCTTGAGCCGGTCGAATGGCGATGCGAATTCCCGGCTTCGCCATATCAGGGCCGCTTTGGCATTCGATAGGCTCTCGTGTAGAAAGCCGGATCGTTCTGCCATGGCCCGCCCTGTTGGTTTCCTAGAGCAATTCCAGGAAAAGTGTGTAACGGTTTTCCGTCGGGAATTGCGTAAAAACAAATGGCGCAAGCAACGCGAATTCCGAGGACAGTGTGCCGCGGGGGTGGGACCATGACTCGATTTGCTAGCCCGGTATCGGCGCTCATCATCTGCATGAACGAAGCCGACATGATCGGCCAGTGCCTGGAAAGCGTCGACTTCTGCGCCGAGATCATCGTCGTCGATTCAGGCTCGACGGACAGCACCCTGGATGTCGTCCAGGAGTTCATCGCCAAGGGCTACCCGATAAGGCTGTTTCACAACGATTGGCCGGGTTTTCCACGCCAGCGGCAATTCGCGCTCGATCAGGCCACGCGGCCATGGTGCCTTTCGATTGAAGCCGACGAGGCCATCGACGATCTGCTCAGGCAGTCGATCAGGGACGTGACGCAGCCTCGCAATGACGCCATCGACGGATGGTACATAAGACGCCGCGACAAGCTGAAAGGCTATGGCTATGCGCACCGCTGGGTGCTGCACAACAGGCTGCTGCGTCTTTTCCGCCGCGACAAGGCCACCATGGACCTCAACTTGCGGGTCCACGAATCGTTCGAGGTGCCGGGCAAAACCGGCACGATTGAAAATGGCGTGCTGCTGCATCGCCGCGAAATGACCGTCGCGGAGGACCTGGCAAGGGCCAACACCTATTCCGGTCTCAAGGTTGCCACGCTGCTCGAAAGAGGCAAGAAGCCTGGCCTTGTGAAACTGGTGCTGTCGCCGCTCGGCAACTTCCTGAAGTTCTACCTGGCCAAGCGCTACTTCCTGTGCGGCCGGCACGGCTTCGTCTATTCGATGATGGTGATGGTGTATTCGTTCGCCACCGAGGCCAAGCTTTATGAAGCCTGGCGAGACAACGATCCAGTGTGAGCCGTCACGGCTGGCCCGACACGGCGCCAAGTGCCGCTATCGCGGCGAGCAGGCCGTCGAAATCCTCGCGGTCGCGCAAGGGCCTGACGGTGAAGCCCGGTTGAACAGCCGCTTGCCCGTCGACCAGCCAACCCCGCGAGAGGCCGGCGCGCTGTCCAGCCTCCATGTCGGCCGGCTTGTCGCCGACGATCAGCGAACGCCGCAGATCGAGCCCGAGGCGTTTGGCCGCCTCCAGCAGCATGCCCGGATTGGGCTTGCGCATCGGATGATCGGCGACCGCGAGCGGGCCGGAGCCCGCCTCGTGATAGGCGCAGGCGAGGACCATATCCACGCACGCATCGTCGGCGCGCAGCAGCTCGAGCACGCGGCCATTGACGGCGGCGAAATCGGCCCAGCCGTAATAGCCCCGCGCGATGCCCGACTGGTTGGTGACGATGATGACGGGAATGCCTGCCAGGTTGGCGGCAGCGATCACCGCGGCGATATCCTCGCGCAGTACTATTTCGCCCGGATCGTCAGGATAACCGGTATCGAGATTGATGGTGCCGTCGCGGTCGAGGAACAGCGCCGGTGTACCGGCGGAAAACACCCTCGATCCGACCCGCTCGACCCACAGGCCGGGTTCCGCCAGCGGATAGCGGCCAGACGTCGTGGGGTCAGCCATTGCTGAGGCGCGCTTCGACGATCTCGCACAGATGATGATAGAGGCACAGATGCCCCTGCTGGATGATCGGCGTCGAGGTCGATGGCACGTTGAGCAGGATGTCCGTGAGCGGCTTCAGCTTGCCGCCGGTGTCGCCGGTCAGGCTGATCACCGTCATGTCCATCATTCGCGCCTGTTCGGCGGCGGCGAGGATGCTCGGCGAATTGCCGCTGGTCGAGATTGCCAGCAGTACGCCGCCGGCCGCGCCATGCGCCTCGACCTGGCGCGAAAACACCGTGTCGAAACCATAGTCGTTGCCCCAGGCGGTCAGCACCGCGGCGTTGGCCGGCAGCGCGATGACATTGTAGGCCTTACGCTCCTTGAGGAAGCGGCCGACCAGTTCGCCGGCGATGTGGATGGCATCGCTGGCCGAGCCGCCATTGCCGGCGATCAGCAAAGCTTTCCCCGAGGAAAGCGCCGTCACCACAGCGCTCGCCGCCCGCTCCATCTCGCTGGTGAGGTCGCGCTCGACCATGGCTGATATGGCAGCCGCCGAGCGGACCAGGTAATCGTTCAAGTCGGACATGAAAACCTCAGTTTGTGGTGCCGCCGGCACGCAATTTGCCAATCGTGCCGGTGGTGCTCTTGCCTGCGACGAGATCGACCAACACGACCCGTCCGCCGGCCTTCCGCACCACATCGGCGCCAACCACGGTGTCGACCGTGTAATCGGCGCCCTTGACCAGTATGTCGGGCAGCAGCGCTTCGATCAGCGCCAGCGGCGTATCCTCCTCGAACACCACGACCGCATCGACCGAGGCAAGGGCCGCGAGCACGCAGGCGCGGTCGTGCTGGTCGTTGACCGGGCGCCCGGCGCCCTTCAGGCGCCGCACCGAGGCATCGCTGTTGAGACCTAGCACCAGCCGGTCGCACTGGCTGCGCGCCGCATGCAAGAGGCTGACATGGCCGGCATGCAGGATGTCGAAACAGCCATTGGTGAAGCCGACGCTCAGGCCCTCTTCCTTCCACGCCGCGACCATGCGTGCGGCCGATGTGGCATCGAGGATGGCGTCCTTATGGGCGGTCGGTCCATGCGAGCGGAACAGCGCGCCGGTGAGTTCCTCGACCGTCAGCCGGGCAGTGCCGCGCTTTCCCACAACGAGGCCGCCGGCGGCATTGGCGATCGAGGCGGCCATGACGGTATCGGCGCCTACGGCCAACGCCAGCGCGAAGCTCGCGATCACCGTGTCGCCTGCGCCCGAAACGTCGAACACTTCCCGCGCCTGGGTCGCGATGTGGCGCGCCTCGGCCGGTCCGACCACGCTCATGCCCTTTTCGCTGCGCGTCGCGACGACGAAGTCGAAGCCGTGCGCCGAAATCAGTTGGCGTGCCGCGCCGACGATCTCGTCATCGGCGAACACCGCATGGCCGACAGCTTCGCCAAGCTCTTTACGGTTGGGGGTGATGGCGGTCGCCCCGGCATAGCGCGCATAATCGCGACCCTTCGGGTCGACCAGCACCGGCTTTCCCGCCTCGCGGCAGATGGCGATCAGGTCGGCGGCGACGCCGTCAAGCAGGATGCCCTTGCCGTAGTCGGATAGGATGACGATGTCGGCGCGTGTCAGCGCGGCGCGGAAATGCCTGATCAAGCCGGCGCGCTCCGCGGCACCCAGCGGCTTGATCTCCTCCTCGTCGAAGCGCAGTACCTGCTGGTTGAGCGCGCTGAAACGGCTCTTCGATGAGGTCATGCGGCCGCGCTCCTGCGCCAGGCCGGTCGTGTCGGCGCCAAGCTCGCCAAGCATCCGAACCAGGCTGTCGCCCGCCGCATCGGTGCCGATTACCGAGACGGGAACAGCGGTGGCACCGAGCGAAACGATGTTGGCCACGACATTGCCGGCGCCGCCCATCGTCGAGGTCTCGCCGCGCCCGTGCAGCACCGGGATCGGCGCTTCCGGCGAGATCCGCTCGATGACGCCATTGACGAAACGGTCGAGGATGAAGTCGCCGACCACCAGCACGGTGGCCTGGCCGAACCGCGCAATGGCGCGGTGCAGGGGCTCGGGAGAAGGAGGATTGTGCTTGATCATGTCATCTGCGGCGCGCGGGAAAAGTCGATCTCAGATAGGTCACAGTGCTCGAATTGCGAGGTCGGTCGGTCACGGCGAAGCCGATATACCGCAATTCCATGCAGCGCAACGGCAGGGCATGGCCGCGACGGCCCGGGCGGTCAGCTCTTCTGCAAGGCGACATGGACACCGAGACCAACCAGCACCGCGCCGCCGGCCCGCTGCATCAGCCGCTGTGCGCGGCTCGAACGCCGCAAGCGGCCGATCACGGCACCCGCCAGGAACACGCAGACGACATCGGCCGAAGAAAACATCAGATTGACGATCGTGCCCAGCACGACGAACTGCAGCCAGACCGGAAACGCCGCCGAAGCATCGATGAACTGCGGCAGGAACGCCATGAAGAAGATCGCCGTCTTGGGATTGAGCACCTCGACGGTGATACTCTCGAAAAAGGCACGTCGTGCCGATTTGCGCTCGATCGCGGGCAGCGCCGTATCGCCCTCCGCACGCTTGCGCAACAGCGAGACGCCGAGCCAGATCAGATAGAGCGCGCCGACCAGCTTGACCGCCATGTAGAGCGTCGGCACGGCGTGAAACAGCACCGACAGACCGGCGGCAGCGGCGAAAACATGCACGTAACCGCCCAGATGGATGCCAAGTGCCGCAGTGAGGCCGGACCAGCGGCCGCGTGCCATCGTCTGTGCGGCGGCATAAAGCATAGCGGGGCCTGGGATGTAGGCGAAGATCGCCGTGGTGGCGAAAAACGCCAGGAGCAGTTCGGTCGACGGCATTATTGGTCCCTCACGATCATGCCTCTGTCCTGTCGGTTCAGTCCGCGCGCGGGATGGCTTTGGACTGACCCGTGCGGACGGCCGCGATAAAAGCGGACATGATTTTCTTATGGAATGATGGGCTGAATGCGCCGATGCGCGCACCCGGTTCGAAATAGGCTGACGTTTCTAGAATATCGTGGTTGTACTCATCGACCATTACCCAAAGAGGGATAGGGTCGAGGCCTGCGCGGCGGCGTTCAATTTCCGGGATGCTGGCGGCAATGCGATCGCGGCCCGGCTGCGTGGAAGTGATTGCAAGGATGAAGAGATTCGTACGCCGGCTTTCCCAGGAAGGACGGCCACGAAGGCGACAGGTCGTGTCTTGCGGCCTTCGGTCTCGCCGTCTCCGTGTTGGCGATACCACAGATATGGATATCTCCAGACGTCGGCGGCGATGGGTCTAATCACGATCCAACTCCGCCATGTATTCCTCAAGCATCTCGACATGTTCGGGTGGGGCGTCTTCGGTCGCGTAGACGCGGCGGCTATCGTTGACGAAGCGAGCTTCGTAGGTCTCTATGCTCATCAGGACGTATCTCGGCTTGTTGTGACGAGTGATGGAGACGGGCTGCTGGCTGGCAGCCGCGAGCACGTCTCCAAGATTCTGTTTCAGATCGGTCGATGGATAGCGCTTCATAGGCCACTCCGTTTTGCACATAATAGACAAAACAGACAAAACAGACAAGCGTAAGGAATGCAGATCTGGCGACCACGCCTGCTTTATCGACAGCCCACCCAGCCTCCCTTATAAGGGCCGGAATCGGCAAGTGAAACGCGTATCAGGGCCAGCAACATGATCATCGTCACGGGCGGCGCCGGCATGATCGGCTCCAACATCGTCGCCGCTCTGAATACCGAAGGCCATGACGACATCCTTATCGTCGACGATCTCACCGACGGCCACAAGATCGCCAATCTCGCCGACCTGCGGATCGCCGACTATCTCGACAAGGATGATTTTCTGCCCCGCATGGAGGCCGGCTCGCTTGGCCGCATCGAGGCCGTCTTCCACCAGGGCGCCTGCTCGACCACCACCGAGTGGAACGGCAAATTCATGATGGAGGTGAATTACGCCTTCTCGAAACGGCTGCTGCATGCAAGCCAGGCGCTGCGCGTGCCCTTCCTCTACGCCTCCTCCGCTTCCGTCTATGGCGGCGGCTCGGAGTTTCGCGAGGATACGGCGCTCGAGCGGCCGCTCAACGTCTACGCCTATTCCAAGAAGCTGTTCGACGACTATGTCAGGCGAACGGTGTTCGCCGGGCGCACGGTCTTCGATACCGACCATTCGCAGGTCGCGGGCCTGCGCTATTTCAACGTCTATGGCCCGCGCGAAGCGCACAAGGGCGCCATGGCCTCGGTCGCCTTCCATCTGTTCAACCAGGTCGAACGCGGCGAAAACCCGAAACTGTTCGGCGCCTATGACGGCTTCGGGCCTGGCGAACAAAGCCGCGACTTCATCCATGTCAGCGATGTCGCCGACGTCAATCTGTGGCTGTGGAAGCGGGAACTGAGCGGCATCTTCAATTGCGGCACCGGCCGCGCCCAGCCCTTCCGCGCCATCGCCGAAACGGTGATCGACACGCTGGGCAAGGGCGAAATCGAGTTCATCGAATTCCCCGATCACCTCAAGGGCAGCTACCAGAGCTTCACGCAAGCTGATATGTCACGTTTGCGCGCGGCCGGTTACAATGGCCAATTCCGGACAGTGGAAACCGGCGTCAGAGACTATGTCGAATGGCTGAAAGCCCAACGATCCTCGTGATCGGCCCACGCTGGGTGGGCGACATGGTGATGGCGCAGTGCCTGTTTTCGGCGCTGAAGGAGCTGCATCCCAACGCCGCCATCGACGTGCTGGCACCGGCATGGGCCGCGCCGCTGGTCAAGCGCATGCCCGAAATCCGCCAGCAGATCGACTTTCCGCTCAAACCCGGTGCGCTCGAATTCACCCATCGTCGCCGCTTCGGCCGCCTGCTGCACGGCCGCTACGACATGGCCTATATCCTGCCGGGCAGCTGGAAGTCGGCGCTGATCCCGTTCTTTGCCCGCATTCCGCGCCGTGTCGGTCATCTGCGCGAGATGCGCTATGGTCTGTTGACCGACATCGTACCGCTGCCCGACAGCCTCAAACGACGCACCGCGCAGGCCTATTTCGGCCTCGCCCGGGGCGGCAGTTTCCGGGCGCCTCGACTGAGCGTGGACACGAAAAACCAGGTTGACCTGCTCGACCGTTTCGGGCTGACGCCGCAAAAATTCGCGGCACTGATGCCTGGTGCGGAATTCGGCCCGGCCAAGCGCTGGCCGAGCGAAAGCTACGCTGGCCTTGCCCGCGATTTCATGGAAAAGGGCTTGAAGGTCGCGCTGTTCGGCTCGAAGAACGACCGCGACGTGACGGCGGAGATCGCCGCGCTCGCCCCTGGCGTCGTCGATCTCGCCGGCCAGACGCGGCTGGAGGACGCCATCGACCTGATCGCTGCCGCAAGGCTGGCGGTGTCCAACGACAGCGGGCTGATGCATGTCGCCGCTGCCGTCGGCACGCCGATCGTGGCCGTCTATGGCTCGACCTCGCCCGAGAATACGCCGCCGCTGGCCGAGCACCGTGAACTGGTCTGGCTTGGGCTGTCGTGCTCGCCCTGCCACCAGAAAATCTGTCCGCTCGGCCACCTCAACTGCCTGAAGACGCTTGAAGTCGGCCAGGTCGCGGCGGCGGCGGGCCGCCTGCTGGAAATCCCGGCCGCGGCATGAAGGTCCTCATCGTCAAGACATCCTCGATGGGCGATGTCATCCATACCTTTCCGGCTGTCGAGGATACCAGCCTTAACCGGCCGGACGTGACCTTCGACTGGTGCGTCGAAGAGGCGTTCGCCGGCATCGTCGGGCTGCATCCGGCGATCGACAGAATTCACACGGTGGCGATCCGGCGCTGGCGCAAGGCGCTGTTCGACGGCGGCACCTGGCGCGAAGCGGCCACCTTGCGCCGAGCCTTGCGCGATTGCCGCTACGATCTGGTCATCGACGCACAAGGCCTGCTGAAATCGGCCCTGGTGGCGCGACAAGCCGGCGCTCCGATTGCCGGCTTCGACCGCTCCAGCGCGCGCGAACCGTCGGCAACTCTGTTCTACGACGTCACCAATGCCGTGCCGCGCAACCTGCACGCCATCGAACGGACGCGACGGCTGTTCGGGCTGGCGCTCGGCTATCAGCCCGATCTTTCGAGGCTGGACTCCGGCATTGTGGCGCCGGCAGGCACTCTGGCCGGCATCGCTGGAAAAACCGCCTTCCTGCTGCACGGCACCAGCCGCGAAGACAAGAAATGGCCCATCCAGGACTGGATCGAAACCGCCCGCCTCTTTGTGGAGCGCGGCCTGACGCCGGTCACCACCTGGTCGAACGACCGCGAAAAAGCCGTGGCCGAAGCGATCGCGAAAGCTGTGCCGTCAACGGTCGTGGTGCCCAAATCATCGCTGGCAGACATCGCCGCCATCATCGGCCGCTCGACGCTGGTCATTGGCGCCGACACCGGGCTGACCCACCTCGCCAGCGCTTTCGGCCTGCCGACGGTCGCGGTGTTCCTGGCGACCGAGCCCGGCCTTACCGGCCCGCGCGGCCCATATGCATCGACGCTCTTGGCGGCACCTGGGGGGCGTATTGCGCCGACTGATGTGATGGCGGAGGCTGACAGGCTGCTGGAGCGCCAGGCGCGTGATGAGGCCGTCACTGGCAAGAATTGATTTATTCAATCAATTCAATCGGAAAGGTTGGCACTGCCCCTCATCCGCCTGCCGGCACCTTCTCCTCGTAATAGTGACGGGGAGAAGAGAGATGAGGCAGCCTCGGCGCTCTTATGGCCTGGGAAATTAGCGAAATCACCGGTGAAGGCGTCTTTCTCCCCGTCACTATACGGGGAGAAATGCCCGGCAGGGCAATGAGGGGCAGCGCAAGCGTTGGTAATCCCTTAGATAAACTGCACCTGGACGATCTCATAGCCCCTTGCACCGCCCGGCGCATTGACCTCGATGGCGTCGCCGACTTCCTTGCCGATGAGCGCTCGCGCGATCGGCGAGGAGATCGAGATGCGGCCGGACTTGACGTCCGCTTCCTGGTCGCCGACGATCCGGTAGGTCTTCTTTTCCTCAGTGTCCTCGTCAACGAGCACCACGGTGGCGCCGAACTTGATCTTGTCGCCGCTGAGCTTGGTGACGTCGATCACCTCGGCGCGCGCGATATAATCTTCAAGCTCGTTGACGCGGCCCTCATTGAGGCTCTGCGCCTCTTTGGCGGCATGGTATTCGGCATTTTCGGACAGGTCGCCATGCGAGCGCGCTTCGGAGATCGCCTCGATGATGCGCGGCCGCTCTTCCTGCTGGCGCCAGCGCAGTTCTTCCTTCAATGACGCGAACCCCTCGCCTGTCATCGGGACCTTGTTCATGATACCTGACCTTTCCTGCCGCCACCCCCGCGTTTCGGGGGAAGCCTTGTCGATGGGTACAAAAAGAAAACGGTCCGGCAGCCTCGGGCTAACGGAACCGTGTCACCGCAATTTCCCTGAATATAGCAATCTTCGCGGGTTTTTCACGCCCAAAAATTGGTTTTGCAAAAATCATCCCCGCTTTCATCAGTCGGGGCGGCTAATGAGACTGAGGGGTGACAAAAAAGCGGCCGCGCGCGCTCGCGGCCGCTTCGAAGAGCCCTTTCAACTCCGCATGAAATGGTCGATCTGCTCGGCCAGCATGCCGTATTCGCGCGAACCCTTGCCGGTCCGCTTCTCGATCTCCACCAGCTGCTGCTGGGCGCCGGCCAGATCGCCGATCTGCAGATGCGCTTCGCCGAGATATTCGCGCACCAGCGTGTAGTTGGGATCGATGCGCAGCGCTTCCTCGTAATAGCCGAGGCCGACGGTAACGCGGCCGGAATGGCGGTGCGAATAGCCGAGATAGTTGAGGATGCGCGGATCCTGCTTGTTGGCGGCGAGGCTAAGCACGGCAATCGCCTCGTCATAACGCCCGGCCATCGCCAGCGCGTGGCCTGCGTCATAGATGCTGTCGTCGTCGAGCATGCCTTCCTGGGGTGCGACGCACTTTTTCTTCTTCTTGTCCCAGACCTCGCCCTTCTTGCACTGGGTGACGGTCTCATCGCTGCCACCACTGCCGGCGGCGAACACCGGAACGGCAAGGAACTGCAGCGCGACAAGGGCAGTCGCCGCCTGGATCAGCATTCTTTTATGCATCGAAGCCTCCTTGAGGGTGAGAATGCAACACTAACGCCGGATGGTTTGCATTTCATCCCGGAAAAATGCGTGCCGAAGAACATCAGGTGACGGATGCCGCAAATCCGCTATCATCAGCCAGGATTTCGGCACTGGGAGACTGCTCGTGCAGCGGCGGCTTGAAAAGGACTGGGAGCTTTCGATCGGCCCCGATACCGTGCGCCTGTTCATCCTCAAGGCCAAGGCGCTGAGCGCTGCCGTCAACGAAGACTATGCCGATGGCGCCGAGCATGAGGTCGAGTTCGACGGCGAGTCCCATGCCAACCATCACCATGACGGCCTCGCCGAGGAGAGCTCCGAAAACCTTACCGAGGAAGAGCTGCGCGAACTGATCAATGACCTCAATGTCGATGAAGCAGCCGAACTGATCGCGCTGGCCTGGGTCGGTCGCGGCGACTACGACGCCACCGAATGGGCGGACGCGCTTGCCACGGCGCGCGAACGCGCCAACAAGCGCACCGCAAAATACCTGCTTGGCATGCCGCTGCTTGCCGACTGGCTGGAGGAAGGGCTGGAAGCGATCGGCGCGTAACGAGGTGGTTACCGTTCGTGATGCGGCGCAGGCAACCTCCTTGCGTCGGCGCCGTTGACGGCCATGCGGTCGCTTGTCTTTTCCCGAACATGCAGGATTGCGTTGGTCATGGCCGTCACGGCCTTGCTGGTGGTGCCGGCCGACGCTCGACATCGCCATCGGCATCACAAGCCGCTGACGCCGCGGGCGGAGCAGCCGCTGACACCGCGGGTCGATCAGCCCCTGAAACCGCGAGGCGGACAGCGCCTGAAATCGCGGGGTAAACGGCAGCTCGCACCGAACCAGACACGGCAGAAAACGCAGGAACCGCTTCCCTCGCCTGCCGATGTTCCGATGCCCGGGCCCGGTATTCCGGTGCCCGAGCCACGCCCGGCGGATGCTCCGAAGACCGATGCCGCGGCGCCGGAAGGGCAAAAGACGAAAGGTCCGAAGACCACCGGAGCGCCCGATCGGTTCAATGAAGAAAAATCCCGTCAGAAAGAGCAGGCACGCCCCGAGTCGTCCGCCCCAGAACCGTCAGCCAATACGGAAAGCGAGCCGGAGCCGCCAGCCGTTGCGCCGACACCGACACCGAAACCTGACGTCGAAGAAGAGCCCGAGGTTGAGCCTCCGGTGGTCGCCCCGCAGCCGCCGCAAAAGCCCGCCGATGCAGGCGAGAAGATGCTCGCCGATCCGCGCTCGGCTGACCGGCCCCAAGGAAGGATGCCCGCCGAGGAAGTCGCCTGCCGCGAGCGGCTGAAGACGCTCGGCGTCGAATTCGAGGAGCACAAGGCGGAAAGCAACCCCGAAATCGGCTGTTCGATCCCCTACCCGATCGTGCTGAAGACACTTGAAAATTCAGTCGCCATCGGCCCCGGCACCGAGCTCAATTGCAAGATGGCCGAGGCGACGGCGCGTTTTGCCGCCGATGTGATCCAGCCGACCGCGAAAGCCGAATTCGGTGCCGACCTGAAATCGATCGACCAGGCGTCGGCCTTTATCTGCCGGCCACGCAATGGCACACGAAAGCTGTCGGAACATGCCTTCGGCAACGCGCTCGATATCGCCAGCTTCACGCTGTCGGATGGCAAGAAGATCGAGGTCGGTCCGGCGCCGCCCGAGAAGGACGCCAAATTCCTCAACGCCGTGCGCAAGGCGGCCTGCGGGCCGTTCAAGACCGTGCTTGGCCCGGGCGCCGATGCCGATCATTCCATGCACTTCCATCTCGATCTCGAGCCTAGACAGCATGGCGGAACGTTCTGTCAGTGAGCATGGTTAGCCGGACCACGTGCCCCAATTCGGCCGCAGGCATGAACGCGGGCGCTGAGTTTTCCTTTACCCTTGATCGTTAAAATGCCGGATATCTGAACCATGATCCCGAAAAATGGGAACCGGTTTTCGGAAAAGATCGTGGTCAGGCAAAGGTAGAACCTGATCGGGATCAGGTTCGGGAATAGGGATTCCGCCGATGGCCGGGACATTTCGCGCCGTGTTTTTCGCCGTCGCGCGCCAATCGAAACATGCGGCGATGGCAGCCGCCGGCCTTGCCCTCGTCGCGATTTCGGGCTGCAACACCGGCAGCGTGCTGTCACTTGAACCGGCTGTCGACGTCGGCTCCCAGACCTCAGCCGTGCCGCAATATGCCGGCATGCAGAAGCTTGTTCCCTCCAACCCCTACATGACGCAGGCCGCTTATCCGCGCATGGACGAGCCGATGTCGCCGGTCGAGCAGATGCCGGCCAGCGAAGCCGACTGCCGCCAGCAATTGAAGCGCCTCGATGTTGCCTTCACCGACCTGGCGCCGATCCATGAAGGCCAATGCGGCATCGACTATCCGGTCAAGGTTTCGGCCATCGGCAACATCCAGATGAAGCCCGCCGCGACGCTGACCTGCGACATGGCCGCCACCTTCGCCGGCTGGACCAGGAACGAACTCGTTCCCTCCGCCCGCTGGCGCTATTTCTCCGGCGTCAAGACCATCCACCAGGGCTCCAGCTATTCCTGCCGCAGGATCGCTGGCGAAGGCGTCTTGTCGGAACATGGCAAGGGCAACGCACTCGACGTCATGAGCATCGAACTTAACAATGGCGACGACATCGACGTGCGCAAGCCCGGCCTGTTCGCCTTCCGCACCCGCGGCTTCCTCAACAATGTGCGCGCCGACGGCTGCCAGTACTTCACCACCGTGCTCGGCCCCGGCTACAATTACGATCACCGCAACCATTTCCATTTCGACATCAAGAACCGCAAAAGCGGTTATCGCGCCTGCCGCTAGGAAAATCAGACAGGGTGGGCGCTACCGGTGGAAGCGATGATTTGTTGCGCCACCAGATCCTGGATGCGCCACAGATTCCTGTCGCGAATACCGCTTTCCTCCAGTTTGCTGACGGTCCGGAACAGATACTGCGCCGATGAGCCCCAATGTCCGGCGGCCCGCGCCAGCGTGTCCGCAACCTGCTCTGGCGGCAACCGTCCGGCATAGGCCCTGCCGTTTGGCGCGGCGACGAAGGCCACGGCACGCAGCGGACCATCCTTGGTCCTGACCTTGATCCAGCACGGCACGTTGGTTGGCGGGTTCGCATCAATCTCGCGGCGCATCAACAGGCCAAGTTGCCCGAAATGATCTTCGGCCGGCAGTCGGTAAACGATGCCGTTGCAACTGCCACCACGGTCGAGGGCCAGCATCAGGGCCGGCAGATCGCGGGTGCCGCGCCAGCGCGTCAGCTTCAGACAGAATGAGCGGTGCCACCCTGGCGCCGTGGCCGGGCGCTGTTCGACATGGACGAATTCGGGATTCCAGATCAGCGAGCCATAGGCAAAGACCCACAGCGTTTCGGGCCGGTGGTAGGAAAGCAGCCGTTCGACAAGGCCGTCGAACTCAGCCTCGGTATGCTCGCTGGTTCCGGGCTCGGGGCCGGGGTCTGGTTCGACACGGTCGACTCGCGCGACGAGATCGGCAGTCAACGCCATCGAAGTGCGGCCTGGCGGTTTTCGCTTCATTCCTGCCCCCAATGCAAAAACGATGGCCGACGATAGACCAGCTGCATGCAGCTGGCCATTGATTTTCAAGGTCTGTCAGGCGACAGCTACGCACAGATCGAAGCGGCATTCATGAGCCAGCGAAGTTTTCGGCGAAGCATTGCAATCTGGCTGGCAGCCTTGTTTGCCGCCTATCTGGCGCTCGCCTATTTCGCCGCGCCGGAATTCTGGACGTTCCGGGACCGCGGCTTTCGCACCCAGCACTTCGAGATGGTGACACACACGCCGCAGGGCATTCCGGGCGACCCCATCAATGTCGGCTTGGTCGGCACGCAGAAGGAGGTGGTCCATGCCTTCGCCGTCGCCGGCTGGGACACCGCCGACGCCGTGACCTTGAAGACCGCGATCGAGATCGGCGAAAGCGTGTTGTTCGACCACCCCTACCCCGATGCGCCGGTCAGCCGGCTGCTGTTCGATGGCCGCGCCCAGGATCTCGCCTTCGAAAAGCCGGGGCGGGCCCCCCCCCCCCCGCGGGCAAAAGTAGGCCTGACGCCCACCCAAAGAGCCCGCCCAAGAGGCCCCCCCCCG
>NZ_JAMYLA010000055.1:0-45885 GCF_040317725.1 Mesorhizobium sp. M1396
GGCGTCCACACCCCCACCGAGGCCATGGTCGGCGACACTAAAAATTCTTATCATCACGGCTCGTGGCGCAGCCACGGGCGTTGCCGCCAGGGGGGTTGGGGGGGCGGCAAGACGATGAGACCTCCTATCGCGTCAACCGAGATAGGGATAGAGCGGGAAACGGTCGGTCAGCGCCACGACCTTGGCCTTGACCGCCGCTTCGACAGCGGCATTTCCCTCGTCGGAATTGGCGACCTTGAGACCATCCAGCACTTCGGCGATCAGCTTGCCGATCTCGCGGAACTCTGCCTGGCCGAAGCCGCGCGTGGTGCCGGCCGGGGTGCCGAGACGCACGCCCGAGGTGACGAAAGGCTTTTCCGGGTCGAACGGAATGCCGTTCTTGTTGCAGGTGATGTTGGCGCGGCCGAGTGCCGCCTCGGCGCGCTTGCCGGTGGCGTTCTTGGGCCGGAGGTCAACCAGCATCAGATGGTTGTCGGTGCCGCCGGAGACGATGTCGAGACCGGTTTCCTTGAGACTGGATGCAAGCGCCTTGGCGTTGGCGGCGACGCTTTCGGCATAAACCTTGAAGCTCGGCTTCAGCGCTTCGCCGAAGGCCACCGCCTTGGCGGCGATGACATGCATCAGCGGCCCGCCCTGCAGGCCGGGGAACACCGCCGAATTCATCTTCTTGGCGATGTCCTCGTCATTGCACAGGATCATCCCGCCGCGCGGGCCGCGCAGCGACTTGTGCGTCGTGGTCGTCACGACATGCGCGTGCGGCAGCGGCGACGGATGCACGCCGCCGGCGACTAGGCCAGCGATATGCGCCATGTCGACCATCAGATAGGCGCCGACCGCATCGGCGATCTCGCGAAAACGCTTCCAGTCCCAGACGCGCGAATAGGCGGTGCCGCCGGCCAGGATCAGCTTCGGCTTGGTCTCATGCGCGGTCTTCTCGATGGCGTCCATGTCGAGCAGATGGTCGTCCTTGCGCACGCCGTAGGATACGACCTTGAACCATTTGCCGCTCATGTTGACCGGCGAGCCGTGGGTCAGGTGACCGCCGGAATTGAGGTCGAGGCCCATGAAGGTGTCGCCGGGCTGCAAGAGCGCCAGGAACACTGCCTGGTTCATCTGGCTGCCGGAATTCGGCTGGACGTTGGCGAAGTTGCAGCCGAACAGCTTCTTGGCGCGCTCGATCGCCAGTTCCTCGGCCACGTCGACAAACTGGCAGCCGCCATAATAGCGCTTTCCCGGATAGCCCTCGGCATATTTGTTGGTCATGATCGAGCCCTGCGCTTCCAGTACGGCGCGCGAGACGATGTTTTCCGAGGCGATCAGCTCGATCTCGTGGCGCTGGCGGCCGAGTTCGTTGCGGATGGCGCCGAAAATCTCCGGATCGGCATCTTCCAGCGTGGTTTCGAAGAAAGATTCGAACTTGTTCGACACTGCCGCTGCTGTTGCCATGGGCTGAAATCCTCGGGGTTCGGGGGCAATTTTTGATTTATGCAAGTCGTTGTCCCAAAACCGCTGCACACTTTTGGGCGACTTGCATTTGCCGGGCCATTAACACAGTTGTTTTCGCCCCGCCACGTTTGCGGCGCGAAATTTGCTGGTCGGATTGCGCCAGCGAGGCAACAGGGGGCTATTTCCTCGCCTTGCGACCTTTCAGCAAGGCCTCGGTGAGCGTGATCTCGGTAAACAGCGCCCGCGACGTATGGTCGTTGATCTCGCCGACGCGAAACATGTCACGCACGGCTGCGCGCTCGGCCTCGATGCCGGCGAGCCGCAATTCCAGCTCCAGCCTTCAGGATTCGCGGGCCTCAGCGCGAGCCTCATCCGCTTCATCCCGCGAAAAGCGCAGCGGGACCCGAGCAACGAAAAGGCCGCCCTGAACGGCTGCCCTGAACGGCGGCCTTTTTTTAAAAAAATCAGCTGCTTAAAGCGACGACGTGATCTGCAGCTCGTTGGCGCCGTCGAGCGCGTAGACGTCGTCACGGAACTGCACGACGCCCGGACCAGTCGACCAGGCCGAAAGATAGAGGAAGTGGACCGGCACCGGGTTGGTGACCTGGACCGGCGTGTTTTCGCCGGTCTTGATCGCCGCCTCGAAATGCTGGCGGTCCCAGCCGGGCGTGTCGCGCAGGATCCAGGTGACGAGGTCGCGCACATTCTGCACGCGAACGCAGCCCGAGGAATCGAAACGCATCATCTTGCCGAATAGGCTCTGCTGCGGGGTGTCGTGCATATAGACGCCGTCGGGGCTCGGGAAGTTGATCTTGACCGAAGCCATCGCGTTGCCCGCACCCGGGTCCTGGCGGAAGCGATATTTGGCGGCATCGTCGGTCGACCAGTCGACATTGAGAGGATCGACCTCGCTGCCGTCCGGCGCGAACAGGCGGATGTGGCTGTCCTTCAGGTAATCGGGATTCTTCCGCATCAGCGGAATGAT
Source organism: Mesorhizobium sp. M1396 (assembly GCF_040317725.1). Classification (NCBI taxonomy): domain Bacteria; kingdom Pseudomonadati; phylum Pseudomonadota; class Alphaproteobacteria; order Hyphomicrobiales; family Phyllobacteriaceae; genus Mesorhizobium; species Mesorhizobium sp. M1396. Next base: position 2,432 of record NZ_JAMYLA010000055.1, read on the forward strand.
GTCCTTGCGCACGATCGAGACCGGCGCGTTCCAGTACGGGTTGACGATGATCTCGTTGATCTTGGAATTGACGATCGGCGTCTGGCGATCGATCTTGCCGACGATGGCGGTGTGGCGAAGCACGACGCGGTCGTTCTCGACGGCTTCGATCTGTGCCGCCGGAATGTCGACCAGCACGTAGCGGTTGCCCAACGTGCCGGCCTTTTCGCGCAGCCGCTGCAGATTGGTCTGCAACTGGCCAAGCCGGATCTGCGCCGAAACGTTCATCGCCGCGTACGTGTATTTGCCGAGCGCACCGTCGGCAGGCAGGCCGTGACGCAACTGGAAACGCTTGACCGCCGAGTCGACATAGGAATCGAAGGCCGTCGAAATGCCGGCGCCTTGTGCCAGGTCGCCGGAAACCATCAACCGCTTGCGCAACGGCACCACATCGGGATCATCGACGCCAAGCTGCAGTTTCTTGGTCGCGGGAACCTCTACCCAGCCGCCCTGCCCGACGATGTTCTGATATTGCGCGACCGCCTGCTCCGTGAAGGCGACGGTCTGCAGGCTGAAGATCGGCAGCGTCGAGGCCACCTTGCCGCCCTCGCTGGCGCGGGCGTCGAACTGATCGTCCCAATTGCCGCGCGCCGAGGACTTCAGGATATCACCGATCACATCCTGCGCATTGGCGCCGCCGGCAACCATCGCGGCTGCGAGCGCGGAGGCTCCGGAGAGGAAAAAACGACGGCTGGTTCTCATAGACATTCCAGACATTTGTAGCAGTTCGATCACTTGCTGCGTTGATCACCGGGCGATCTCGCCCGCACTCTAAAATTGGCAATCTTAACAATTAGCCAACCATGGTCCGTATCCCCTTGGCGTGACAACGCACGGGCGCGATACGGATTGCGGGTGAACGCATGGTCTTCACCACAGCATCACTGCCACTCTCGGTTCCATTGGAATATGGCGGCAACGTGGCCTTGCTCCCAAATCCGACCGGCCGGCATTCCGAAAAGAAACGGACCGATGCTTTTCGGCACCGGCCCTGACTGAAGGTCGATATTTCGGCCGCGCTTCTGTGGCGCGGGCCGTATCCGACGCGCCGGATGTCCTACATCCGGTAGGCGATGGTGTCGTTCCAGAAGCGGTCGAGCCGCTGCAGGGCACGATTCATCTGCTTGAACTCGTCGGTGTTGATGCCGCCGACCTGCTCGATCGAGCCGACATGGCGCTCGTAGAGACCGGCGACGACCTCCGCCACCTCGTTGCCCTTCGGCGTCAGCGAGACGCGGACCGAACGGCGGTCGATGCGCGAGCGCTGGTGGTTGATGAAGCCGAGATCGACCAGCTTCTTCAGATTGTAGGAGACGTTGGAGCCGAGATAGTAGCCGCGCGAGCGCAGCTCGCCGGCGGTCAGCTCGGAATTGCCGATGTTGAACAGCAGCAGCGCCTGGATGGCATTGATGTCGGAACGGCCGTTGCGGTCGAATTCGTCCTTGATCACATCAAGCAGGCGGCGGTGCAGCCGCTCAACAAGCTGCAGCGATTCCATGTACAGGGAACGGATAGCCTCGCGGCGATCGTCGGATACGTTGGCGGTCTTCGCCGCCGGACGCGAATTGATCATTGTCTTTGCCTCTCGTTTGTCGCCCTGGTGATTTTTTGTTTTTCACCTTGATCGCGACACTATCGAATACTCATAAAATTCGACTTAAACGCTAGGGCTAACAAGAGCTTACCGGTAATAGGTTTCGAAAGAGCCTTAACGAACGGTCACCCGAGCAAGGACAATTAACCTAAAGATTTCGGCAATGATTTCGCGGCTGAATTCATGCAGCCGCCGGGTCGCCAATGTGCTCAAGGGCTTAGTGGCGGACAGGGCGCTTCTGCAGGTAGATGACGACGCGGAAGACAATGTAGAGCACCGCCACCGCTGCATGCGAGACGACAATCAGCAGGCGATGCCCGAAAAGCTCGGGAAAGCCGGCATACATGACCGTCTCGGTCACCGCGCAAATGAACCAGATCACCGGCCCCCATGACGCCAGCATCCACAGGCCGGCAGCCGCGAAGGGAAAAAACACGGCGAGCACCACCGCGGCCACCTGCCAGTGCACGGGCATCAGGTCGAAACGCCACAGCGAGCCCGGATAGAAGCCGATCAGCTTGATCCAGTAGAGAATGCCGAACAGCAGGCAGTAACCGGCGATGACCCGCTGGAACCAGGCGAAAATCACCTCCACCCCGGAGGGCTGCAGCACGACGCGTCTCGAGGTCACCTCGCTCATATCAAGAGCTCCCGTTCGCCCAGCGGAGCGAAATAGGCGTCGACATCCGCCTCGCTGACCGCATCGAGGCTCGCCGGACGCCATTGCGGTTTTGAGCCCTTGTCGATCATGGCGGCGCGGATGCCTTCGTAGAAATCATGGCCGAGAAGCATGCGGTTGAGGATGCGAAACTCCATCTTCATGCAAGCGTCCATGGACAGTGTCAGCCCGGCACTGATCTGGCGCCAGGCGACGTGCAGGCTGGTCGGCGAGCGGGTGCGGATCGTGGCCAGCGTCTTTGCGGCGAACTCGTCGGCGTCCGCGGCGCGCTCCAGGCTGTCGATGACGCGTTTGAGGGATGGTTGTGAAAAATGGCGAACGATCGCCTCCAGCGTCGGCCTGTCGGTCTCTCGCCTTGCCTGAACGAAGAAGCCGCGCAGTACCGATTCCGGGTCGCCGGTCAGCGTCAGCCGGTCGAGGAAGCCGCCCTGGTCCTCGGCCTTGATGGCGTGGGTGGCCAGCCCCGACCACAGCGCATCGCCATAGCGGATGCGATTGCCGGTCAGCGCCAGATACATGCCGAAGGAGCCGCCGAGATCGGATAGCAGGTGGCTGGCGCCGACATCGGGGAAAAAGCCGATGCCGACCTCCGGCATGGCGAACTGGGCATTCTCGGTCATCACCCGGTGAGAGCCGTGGAAGGAAATGCCAACGCCACCGCCCATGACGATGCCGTCGATCAGGGCGACATAGGGTTTGTTGAAGCTGTTTATGCGGGCGTTGAGCCGGTATTCGTCGGCGAAGAACTCGACCGGCGGTTTTCCCGCCCGGCCGGCCTCATAGACGTGCAGGATGTCGCCGCCGGCCGAAAAGGCCCTGCCCTCGGCCTTGACGACGACGACATCGACGCCCTGGTCGGTCTCCCAGGCGGAAAGGGCAACGTCGAGCGCCCTGATCATGCGGTGCGTCAAGGCATTGAGCGCCAGCGGCCGCGTCAAGGTGACGACGCCGGCCCGGCCCAGATGTTCGAAGCGGATCTCGTCGCCTCCGCCAAAATCCATCGTGAAAGAATCCCTCCCCCGCGCCGCCGGGATTGAAGTGCTAAAGGGTGGCGCATGGGTGCGTCAATGCCAAGCCCTGCCGGGCGTGTATCAGTTTGGGCTCGGAAGTGGAAAGACGCCATCCTTTGCGTCCCGGCCAAATGGTGCGGGAGAAAGGCGCTTGCCGCGCTGTCACGCCAAGGCCTTCCAGCGGCGGGCATGGTCAGGAACACCGGCGGGCGAGGCCTGCCCACAGACAGCCGCTTCCTAGATCGCAGGCTTGAACTGAGCTTCGCACGATCTTGGCCGCCAGCGGCACTCGGTGTTAGAGATTGGCCGCCAAGCCTCGAACCGGATGGTGAGCCATGCCGCACTTTTTGCGCCTTGCCTTTGTTCTGGGTGGCTTCCTGGCCATCTGCTCCGCCAATGGCCTGGCCAGGGCGGCCGATGTCGAGGATCTCTACAGATCCCAGACCATCGTCACCGGCCAGGGCGAGCCAAACCGCCAGGCAGGTTTCAAGATCTGCCTCGACGCGGTCCTGGTCCGGGTTTCCGGCGACCAGCGTCTGCTGGCAAAACCTGAGCTGACAGCGCTGCGCGACAAGGCCGGCAGCTTCGTCACCGGCTTCCGTTACCGCGACCGCATGGAAGGCATTCCAGTGCATGACGAACAGGGCACCCATGACAGGCCTCACGATCTCTTTTGCCAGTACACGCCGGCGACGATCGACCCGGTTCTGGCTTCGCTCGGCAGCAAGCCCTGGCTGGCCGAACGGCCGACGCTCTCGGTCATCCTGGCTGTGGACGACTCGCGCCGACATTTCGTCCTTGCCAATGATGGGGACGAAAATCCGTACATGATAGAGTCTTTTCAATCGGCCGCTGACCCCATGGCGATGTCGATTGTCGTTCCGAACAAGGCCACGCTCGCCAAGGCCGGACTCACTTTCGAAGAGGTGGGGCCTATCTCACCCGAACTGCTAGGCAGTGTTGCAAGAAGTACTGGCAGCCGCCAGGTCTTGGGCGGCAGCCTCATGTGGAGCGACAAGGAGTTGGGCTGGATCGCCGACTGGCGGCTGGCGATGGCCGGCAAGACATATCAGTGGCAAGTGCGCGGCGTCAGTTTCGACGAGGCGTTCCGCGTTGCTGTCAAAGGCGCGGCGCAGATCCTGTCGGGCAACGGCCAACCGGAATAGAATTGGAACGGACTGCTGGCACAAACGTATCGCATTGGTCAGCGGCAAGGGCTCGTGATAAAAGCCGCCGATCTGGAGTTTTGGCGATGAACAAATTCACCCCCGCAAAGCCAGCCGGCGCTCGCAGCGTCGACGACATCACCGGCAGCCGCCGCCTGCGCCGCATGCGCAAGGCAGACTGGTCGCGCCGTCTGGTGCAGGAGAACCGGCTCTCGGTCGACGATTTGATCTGGCCGATCTTCGTCGTCGACGGCAAAAACGTGCGCGAGCCGATCGCCGCCATGCCGGGTGTCTTCCGCCTGTCCATCGATCTCGCCGTCAAGGAGGCCGAACGCGCGGCAAAGCTCGGCATTCCCGCACTCGCCACCTTCCCGAATGTCGACATTTCGCTGCGCGACCAGACCGGCTCGCACATTCTCGACCCCGACAACGTCATCAACCGCGCCACCCGCGCGATCAAGGACGCGGTGCCGGAAATCGGCATCATCACCGACGCCGCGCTCGACCCGTTCACCAGCCATGGTCATGACGGCATCCTGCGCGACGGCATCATCGTCAACGACGAGACGGTGGAACAGGTGACCGCCGCGGCTGTCATCCAGGCGGCGGCCGGCGCCGACATCATCGCGCCATCCGACATGATGGACGGCCGTATCGGCGCCATCCGCGACGCGCTCGACGCCAACGGTTTCCAGGACGTGGCGATCATGTCCTATGCGACCAAATTCGCCTCGGCCTTTTACGGCCCCTATCGCGAAGCGGTGGGCACCGCCGGCCTGCTCAAGGGCGACAAAAAGACGTATTACATCGACCATGCCAATTCCGACGAGGCGGTGCGCGAAGCCGAACAGGATATCACTGAGGGCGCCGACATGCTGATGGTCAAGCCGGGCCTGCCCTATCTCGACATCATCCGGCGGCTGAAGGACGAGTTCCAGATGCCGACCTTCGCCTACCAGGTGTCGGGCGAATATTCGATGATCAAGGCCGCCGCCGCCAATGGCTGGATCGACGGCGAGAAGGCGATGCTGGAATCGCTGCTCGCCTTCAAGCGCGCCGGTTGCGACGGCATTTTGACCTATTTCGCCCCCGAAGTGGCGATGATGCTGAAGGGATAGGCCACCAGGTCGTTTGGAATTTTAGCGCAATCCGCTAGAATGAATTCATGAGCAGGAATGAGGTCATAGAGCGATTGCAGAGAAATGCAGATGCCATCAAAGGCATGGGCGCGACTTCGCTTTATCTCTTCGGATCGACTTTGCCGGGCGACGCAGGGGCCGACAGCGATCTCGACCTCTTCATCGATTATGATCCTGGAAGGCGCTTTTCGCTGATCGATCTGGTCGGCATCAAGCAATTTCTTGAAGAGAAGATGTCAGCGGAGATCGATATCATCACCCGCGACAGCCTCAATCCCATGTTGAAGGCCGATATCGAACGATCTGTTATGCGCATATTCTGATGGCAGTGCGCCGGATCGAACCGATTCGCCGGATCTTTCTTCTCCGCACATGTAACTAGCGCGGCAGCAACGGCGGGTTCTCGCCGGCGAGGCTGCTGGCTTGTCTTCAGAGCCGACAGTCCGATCGTCGCTCTAAAAATACCGCTTGCAATTCGCAATCAGTCTGCTACGAAACAACTGCTTGCAAAATACAACTGGTTATCGAGGAGGCTCGCATGTCCAAACTACGTGTCAACGCTTTCAGCCTGTCGCTTGACGGCTACGGCGCGGGTCCTGATCAGGACCTGCAAAATCCGCTCGGTGTCGGCGGGGAATCCCTGCACAAATGGGCCTTTAGCACCCGCACCTTCCGCAAGATGTTTGGCGAGGAAGGCGGCGCGGACGGCACTGACGAGGACTTCGCGGCGCGCAGCTTCGAGAATGTCGGCGCCTGGATCCTCGGCCGCAACATGTTCGGGCCGATCCGCGGCGAATGGCCTGACGATAGCTGGAAAGGCTGGTGGGGCGACAACCCGCCCTATCACGTGCCGGTTTTCGTGCTGACCCACCACAAGCGCGAACCGATCGTCATGGAGGGCGGCACGACCTTTTATTTCATCACCGACGGCATCCATTCGGCGCTTGAACAGGCAAAAGCAGCGGCGGACGGCAAGGACGTGCGGGTGGGCGGCGGCGTCGCCACCATCCAGCAATATCTCCAGGAGAGGCTGATCGACGAGATGCATCTGGCGATCGCGCCGGTGCTGCTCGGCGCGGGCGAGAACCTTTTTGCCGGCCTCGACATGGTCAAGCTCGGCTATGTCTGCAGCGAGCAGGTTGCGACGCCGCTCGCCACGCACGTCGTCATCAAGCGTGCTTGAGCCTCGTGGTTATCAAACGGGCTTAGGTGGCGAAAGCTTCGGTGCAGGCCCCTTTCTCCCCGTCACTATACGGGGAGAAATGCCCGGCAGGGCAATGAATGGGCGGCGCAACCGGTCGAATATTGTGTTGCCGAGAATGCCACCGATGGCAATATGGGGGCAGAATAAGTTTCGCCCATGCAGCGATTTCACCGAGTTCAACTGTCTAAGTCAGCGCCGCCCCTGATCCGCCTGCCGGCACCTTCTCCCCGTATAGTGACGGGGAGAAGGGAGAATCTTCAGTACTTCTCCGGCACGTAGAGCTCGCGCGGCAGGGTCTGGCGCTCGTATTCGGGGTTGAAGACGCGCTCCGGCAGCGTGATCTCCTCGTGCGGCACCTCTTCATACGGCATCTGCTTGAGCAGGTGATCGATGCAGTTCAGTCGCGCCCGCTTCTTGTCGTTGCCTTCGACGATGAACCAAGGGGCTTCCGGGATGTTGGTGCGGATGAAGGTCTCTTCCTTGGCCTTGGTGTACTGTTCCCAGCGGACGCGCGACTGCAGGTCCATCGGCGACAGTTTCCACTGCTTCATCGGATCGTGGATGCGCATCAGGAAGCGCATCTGCTGTTCCTCGTCGGTGATCGAGAACCAGTATTTGACCACGGTGATGCCCGAGCGGACCAGCATGCGCTCGAACTCCGGCACGTCGCGGAAGAATTCTTCCACCTGATCGGGCTGGGCAAAGCCCATCACCCGTTCGACGCCCGAGCGATTGTACCAGGAGCGGTCGAACAGCACGATTTCGCCGCCGGCCGGCAAATGCGGGACATAGCGCTGGAAATACCATTGCGACTTCTCGCGTTCGGTCGGCGCCGGCAGTGCCACGACACGGCAGATGCGCGGATTGAGCCGCTGGGTGATGCGCTTGATGACGCCGCCCTTGCCGGCCGAATCGCGCCCCTCGAAGATCACCACCAGCTTCTTCTTGTGGTAGGCGACCCAGGACTGCAGCTTGATCAGTTCGGACTGCAAGGTGATCAGGTCGCGAAAATACTGCATGCGATCGATCGAAGGCGGATGCGCGTTCTTGTAGATCTTGGCGATCTCCATCGACAGCGCCGGCTCCGACATTTCGAGCTCATAGTCCTCGTCGAGCGTGTCGGCGAGCTCGGCCTCAAGCCAGTCCCTGGCTGGGGAATTCTGTTTTAGCTCGGTCATATCAGCTGCTCCACCTGCAAGCCCTGTCGATCCACGTCCGGCGCCCCAAACCCCTGGCTTACGTCTCGGAGCGCCAACACCTGAGCCGACTTCAATATAGGCCGGCAATGACGGTTTTATTGCAGCCTGGAACATGACGTCGCCGCTGCAAATCCCGTGAGGCATGATGGATCCGTTGTCTTGGCATGGCGACAAACCGCTCAAATTGTCCTACAAATAGCGGCCACATTCGGGGCGGCCTTCCCCAACGCCCCTTCCCCAATGCAATAGCGAGGGCTGACATGGAATACCGCACTCTCGGCCGTTCCGGCCTGAAGGTTTCGACGCTGACCATGGGCACGATGACTTTCGGCGGCGCCGGCGTGTTTTCGGCTGTCGGCAAGACCGATCTCGACGAGGCGCGCCGGATGATCGATCTCTGCATCGATGCCGGCATCAACGTCATCGACACCGCCAATGTCTATTCGAACGGCATTTCGGAAGAGATCATCGGCGAAGCGCTCGGCGGCAAGCGCAAGGGCGACGTGCTGATCGCCTCCAAGGCGCGGATGCGGATCGGCAACGGTCCGAACGATGAAGGCCTGTCGCGTCATCACCTGATCCGCGAATGCGAGAAGAGCCTGAAGCGGCTCAAGACCGACGTCATCGACATCTACTTCCTGCACGAATGGGATGGCGTGACACCGCTGGAGGAAACCATCGCCGCGCTCGACACGCTGGTTGCCCAGGGCAAGATCCGCTATGTCGGCTGTTCCAACTATTCCGGCTGGCAGGTGATGAAGGCGCTCGGCATCAGCGACAGCCATCACCAGCCACGCTTCGTCACCCAGCAGATCCACTACACGCTGGAAGCGCGCGAGGCGGAATATGAATTGCTGCCGATTTCCGTCGACCAGGGGCTAGGCGTTCTGGTCTGGAGCCCGCTTGCCGGCGGATTGCTGTCCGGCAAATACCGCCGCGACAGCCCCACCGCCCGCCAGCTCGCCGGCTGGTCCGAACCGCCGATCCGCGACGAGGACCGGCTGTGGCGGATCGTCGACGTGCTTGTCGAGATCGGCACGCAGCGCGGCGTTTCGGCGGCGCAGGTGGCATTGGCCTGGCTGCTCGGCCGACCTGCGGTCTCCTCGCTGGTGATCGGCGGCAGGACCGAAACGCAGTTCAGGGACAACATCGCGGCGGCAAGCCTGGTGCTCACCGGCGAGGAACGCGGTCGCCTCGACGCGGTCAGCCGGCCGCCTTTGCTCTATCCCTACTGGCACCAGCAGCTGACGGCAAAGGACCGCTTCGGCCCCGCCGATCTGGTTCTTGACCGCAGCGGCATCTGACGAGCGGGCGCCGAGGCACGCGACGTCCTAAAGCGCGTCGCGCTTGAGGCACCGCGCTTTAGATCTTCGTTTTCATGCATGTCGTTCTCCCAAAACCGGGACCACTTTTGGGCGACATGCATTAACCCTGGATAAATCGCCAGACCTCGGGATCAGGGTCGATCTGGCCGCTGAGGACAAAGTATTTGTAGAGGACGAGCAGGGAAATCGCCTCTTCGGCCTGCTCGTTGGAGAATTGGCGGCAATAGGCGTTGGCCGCGGCGATAATGCGTTCCGCCTCGGCCGGATGCCGCTCGAAATATGCCACGCGTTCCGCAAGGTTGGAGAAATCCGCTTCGAGCGGCACATAGTGGACACCAGCCTCAAGTTGCTTTTCCGCGAACCATGTCTCGTATGTCGGCGACGGCATCAGGCAGAGTGAATTCGAATTCAGGATCCATTTGAGGTTGGTCGCAACGTCGTTGCCTTCGAGCGAGACGATGTAGCGGTAACGCAGCTGTTGGCTGATGCTGAGAAAAGGCTTGCTGTACTCAGCCGGCGCGTACGACTTGTGTGACCCGGCGTCGCAGAACGGCAGATCGCGCACGGCGTCCAGGAACCTCGTCCGTTTCGGATTGTTGAGATCGCCGCGCCAGACCACCACCGGGCGCTTGTCGGCGAAGGCAATTGCGTCGGCCGGCATGTGGAAGTGCCGGAACTTGTTGAATTTCATGATGACCGCATCGCCGTTGTCGGCGCGGATCGGCCGATCCTTGACGAGCGTCGGCACCTTCGGCACCTCGATGACGTCGCCGAATTCGACGTCGACGAGCAACGCCGGGTCAAAATAGCGGGCGAACTCCCTGAGGTCGTAATAGTACATGGTCGGCGTGGGGGGCAAATTGTCGAGACGCACCGCCGCCGGGCTGGGCGAAAACGCGTCCTGCAGCTCGTTATAGTAATTCAGCCGCCGCCGCACCGCTTCATCCGAGAGCCTGGCCCGTTCGAGACGGCCCGCCAACCTCCAACGGAAGAGAGCCTGCGGTGCGATATCGCGCAAGACGTTTCGCGCATAGTAGAAAACCCTTGCCGTCGTTCGTTGTATGGTGGCCATAATTCACTATCAAAACAAACGGCAGATCGCGCCATCTCAGCGCCCCGGCTCCCCCTACACCATTGTGCCGCGCATCTTGCAAGCCCCGGACCATCATCGACGCCAACGGCCGGCACTATCGCTTCAGCTGTTGTGTTTGACGGCTAATGCTCCTAGGCAGGGTCAGAGCCGCTAAAAGCAATTCCAGGAAAAGTGTGAAACGGTTTTCCCGGGAAAAGCGCGTAGCGCTTTCCCTAGGGGATTGCGTCAAACAAAGAGATGGAGCGATTCTGCGTTTCCGTGAAACGACGAACCGGTCCAGCAGTGAAAAGGAGCCGATATGGCGCGACCACCAAATTACGATCAGGAACGCAAGGAACGCGACCGCCAGAAAGCGGCCAAGAAGGCCGAGAAGCAGGCGGCCAAGGTTGCGGCGAGGGAACGTTCGAAGCCCGAGGACGACACCGAAGGCGAAACCGAAACGGCAAAGTGACGGCAAAAGGCCCGCCGATGCGGGCCATGCCTCACTCCAGATCGCCGCCCAGATGGCCGGCTTCTGTCAGGCGGGCGCCTTGTCGCTGACAAAGACGTCCACTTCGCGTGCTGCCGCGATGAAGGCGCGCCTGGCGTTCATGGCCGGCTTGTCGCCGGCCAGCGCGTCATGGCAAGCCTGCAAGGCAGCGCGATGCTTGGGGCTGCGCTTGCCGGGCCAGCTGTTGAGGAGGTAGTCGGAAGCCTCACGCGCCGTCCGCAAGAGCTGAGTGCTTCCCGCCGCGACTGACTTCACAGTCACAGGTGTTTCAAATCGGTTGTTTTCCATCGCCGCTCCTTACGCCATCGGCGTCTGTGAAGCGAGGCCGAAAGTGCGCGTAGGGCGAGACGCCGCCTTTTGAGCGACCCGTGCCCTGTAGGCGCTTTAACCGGCGACGACGGCAAAGCCTCTGGCGCGAAGCCCACGGCGATCGTTGGCGAGCGACGTCACCAGCCGGTCGCGGCTGCCGACAATGTGGCCCGAAAGCAGGCGGGCGGCTTCATCGGCATCGCCGAGGCGTGCCGCCGCCAGAATGGCGCGATGTTCGGCCCAGGCGCGGTTGAGGGCCGCTTCGTCGCGAACCTCCAGCCAGCGCGCCCGCGACAGACGCGTCATCGCATCGCGGACAGCCCGGAACAGGAATTCGTTGCCCGACAGGCGCGCCAGTTCGATGTGAAAATCCATGCCGACACGATGCCATTCCTCGCGCGGCGTGTCCTTGTCGCAGGATTCGAGCATCGCCTCGATGACATCGACGGCGCTGCGGTCCGCCAAGCCGCATGTCAGGCGAACTGCCGCAACCTCGACCGCCTCCCTGTAGACGGCGATCTGCTCGAGCTCGGCCAAGTTGATGGGCGACACCGTCCAGCCACGTCCGTCCCTGCCGACAAGGCCCTCGGTCTCTAGCCGTAGAAGTGCTGCCCTGACCGGGGTTCGCGACGCGCCGAAGCGGCTTTCGATCCAGCGCTCGGTCAGCTTCTCGCCAGGACCGAGCTCGAGGCCCAGAATCATTTGTCGAAGCTGTTTTTCGACGCTCTGCATCTGCGACATTGTCGTTTCCATTTTCGGGCCGTTACGGCTTTGAACCGTTTGCGGGGCTTGCCGACTGCGTTTCCCGTTCACGTTTGACAGGGTTGCATTGACAGCGGCCAGGCTTGCGTCCATGACGGGTACCATCTTGGTATCCCAAATTGGTATCCGCAGCAACCCGCGGTTCGGCGTTGCCCGGACAGGACATATGACATGCAGGACACGCCTCCGGCGACCGACAGCACCTACAACATCCACTGGCGGCGCAATCTGTTCGTGTGTTTTGCCGGTTCGTTTTCGACGCTTGTCGCCATGACGCTGCTCCTGCCGTTCCTGCCGCTCTATATCGAGCAGCTCGGCGCCGAGGGCCACGCGGCGATCGTGCAATGGTCGGGGATCGCCTATGGAGCGACCTTCTTCGCGGCGGCACTGGTGGCGCCACTCTGGGGACGTCTCGGCGACCGCTATGGCCGCAAGGTGATGCTGGTACGCGCCAGCTTCGGCATGGCCATATGCATGTCCCTAACGGGCATGGTGCAGACGGTCTGGCAACTGGTGCTGCTTCGGCTGCTGATCGGTTTTGCCGGCGGCTATTCCTCGGGATCGACCATCCTCGTCGCCATGCAGACACCAAAGGAGCGTTCCGGCTGGGCGCTGGGCCTGCTGTCGGCCGGCATCACCGGTGGTGCACTGGTCGGCCCGCTGGTTGGCGGCGCCCTGCCTCCGCTGATCGGCATCCGCGCCACCTTCCTCTTGTCCGGCGGCGTCATCTTCCTGGCGTTCCTGGCGACCACCTTTCTGATCAAGGAAAATCCCCGGCCGAAAACAGCAGATGCGGCTGCGAAGCGGAAGCCGAAAGGCGGCTGGGCACAAATACAGGACAAGCGTCCTGTTATCGCCATGCTGGCGACTGGCATGCTGTTGAGTTTCGCCACCATGTCGATCGAGCCGATCATCACCGTTTATGTGCAGCAGCTCATCGAAGACCAGAGCCGCGTGACGCTGATCTCAGGCGTCGTCATGTCGGCGGCCGCGCTTGGCGCCATCCTGTCGGCTTCGCGTCTTGGCAAGCTCGCCGACCGCATCGGTCACTGGAACGTCGTCATCGGCGCGCTTGCCGTCTCGGCGCTGCTGCTGATCCCGCAGGCCGTCGTGACGCAGAGCTGGCAACTCATCGGCCTGCGCTTCCTGATGGGCCTGGCGCTGGGCGGGCTGTTGCCCTGCATCACCAGCGTCATCCGCCACAATGTTCCCGACGGTGTCGGCGGCAATGTGCTCGGGCTGTCGATCTCCGCCCAATATGTCGGGCAGGTCGCCGGCCCCTTGCTGGGCGGCTTTGCCGGCGGCCATTTCGGCATGCGCTCGGTGTTTCTGGGCACATCCGTCTTGATGGCGGGCGGCGCGGTGTATAACTGGCTGGCGCAGTCACGCCGCGAGCAGGACATGCTCGCCAACGTCGGCAAGCCCTGACGGGGTTGGCGTATCTCTCTGATCTCACGGAGCCCTGGACATGGCCGAGCAATCTTCCGTCAACAGCGGCCGTATCCTCGTCCTGGCCGGCGGCCTCTGCGGTGCCGCCGGCGTGGCGCTGTCAGCCGCGGCGGCGCATCTGGGCGGTGCCTTCGTCGGCACCGCCGCTTCCTTCCTGCTCATGCATGCGCCGGTCTTCCTTGCCGCCGGATTGCTTGGGCCGAACCGGATCCTGCGCACCGGCAGCTTGGTCCTGCTGATCGGGCTTCTGTTGTTCTGCGGCGATCTGCTGGCCCGCGATTTCCTCGGCTCACGGCTGTTCCCGCTGTCGGCGCCGATCGGCGGCACCTTGCTCATCGCCGGCTGGCTGGCGATCGCTGCCTCGGCGCTGGTGCGGGCGCGTTCCTGACGCCTCTCGGCGCCTGCCCGATACCCGAGCCTGCGCCCGTCAAACGTCGTTCTGTGATGCGGTTAGTCCTGCCGGCGCCCGGGTTGGATGAGCAATTCGCGATTGCGCCGCCGCAGCCTCGCCAACCGACGCCCCTCCGGCCGCTCGGAGGCCGGCGCGATGCCCCAGTAGTTGCGATAGATGTCTTCGAACAGATAGCTCACGGGATGCATGATGTGCACTCCTTTCAAAACTTGAATCGATCCAATCCGTCGCCACGAAAATGCAGCGCCGATCAGCTCCACTTGCGCTCCACGAGGAACCGCGGCTCGCGAACCCATGGGCTGGCCTTGCCACGGCGCCTCCGCGTCGCGGCGCTTGACGAGACGCTCCAGTCGTTGCGGTAGATGTCTTCGAATAGAAAATTGACGGGATGCATGATACGTCTCCCTGGGGATTGAATCGATCCAATCGAGCAGCAGAGTCATTCATTTGGATCGATTCAAACATACACCTCGCCTGGCCTGCTTATCAAGCCAAAATTTGAACCGATCCAACGAAAGTGTTAGATGGGATGGAGTCAGGAGACGAAGATGGCGCCATTGACCTCTGCAAAGACAAGACCGGTTCGGCTGGCGGACATTGCAAAAGCGGCCGGCGTGTCGCACGGCACCGCGTCCAATGTGTTTGCCCGCCCGGAGATCGTGCGCGAGGAGGTTCGCGAACGGGTCAAGGCGGCAGCCGAGGCGATGGGATATGGCGGACCCGACCCCAAGGGTCGGCTGCTGCGCGCCGGCAAGGTCAACGCCATCGGTGTCGCCACCGCGGAACCGTTGTCGTATTTCTTCGACGACCCTTTCGCCCGCGTGATGATGGCCAGCATCTCGCAGGCTTGTGACGCCACCGGCGCGGGGATCTCGCTGGTCTCGGCCGCCAACAGCGAACAGCTCGCCTGGAACATCCAGAGTGCGCTTGTCGATGGCTTCATCGTCTTCTGCGTCGAGGGCGGTTCAAAGCTGGTCGAACTGGCGCGCGACCGCAAACTCCCCTTTGTCGCACTCGATCTCGATTCAGACGACGACGAGGCGGTCGCGGCGATCGGCGTGGACAATATCGCCGGGGCAAGCCTGGCGGCGCGCCATCTGACCGAGCTCGGGCATCGCCGCTTTGCCGTGCTTGCCCTGCCATGCGCCGATTCCGGCTTTGGTCCGACCACGCAGGAGCAGATGGAGAAGGCCCTCTATTCCGGGACGCGCGACCGCCTGCGTGGCTACTTCGCGGAACTCTCGCGCGTCGACATCGACGTCTCGCGTGTGCCGATCTACGAGACGGAAAACAACGAGGAGAGTGTGTGGGCCGGCCTCGATCATATTTTCGCCGGCGCCGAGACACCGACCGCCATCCTGGCCATGTCGGACAGGATCGCACTCCATGCGCTGGACTGGCTGCGGCAGCATGACATCACGGTGCCGGGCGACGTTTCGATCGTCGGCTTCGACGGCGTCCCGGAAGGAGCGGTTTCCAAGCCGCCCCTGACCACAATCGTCCAGCCGATCGCCGAGATGGGCCGCCTTGCCGTCAAGGCGATCCTTGAAAATGACGGCTCGTTCAGCCGGCGATTGCTGCCGGTCGACCTCGTGGTGCGGGCCTCATCCGGCCCCTCACCCGCCTGACGCCTCGAGCCCCATCACCGGCCCATTCTTGCCGCCATCGACATACCGAAGGACGGATGGACGGGCGGTGCCGCGTTGCGAACCGGCCTGCTTTTGCCGGACCAGCCAAGGCCCGAAATCCATTCGAGATAGTAGGCAAGCGCGAACTGCATGGCGATGCCGGCTGATATCAGCAGGCTGTCATAGGCAAATCCGCCCGGATTGATCAGCTTCAGCACCTGCGCCGCCATTGCAAGCACCGTGCCGGCAATGAAAACCGGCAGCGATCGTTTGCCCAATATGGCAAGCGGATGATCGCGGCCGGTGCGGAAAAGGTTCGAAACGACCGGGAACGCAACGATCAGGTAGCTCACAGCCAAAATATGAAGCAGCCTCGGCAGTGACAGGAAGGTCTTGTCGAAGCCGGTCAGCACCGGGGGCAGGCCAAACCAGGAGATATGGCCCCAGAGCGGGCTGTGCACCCAGACCAGCGCCACAAAAGTGTAAGCCAAGGCAGCGCCGACCAGCCAGCGATTGACCGGAATTGTGCCACCGCGACGCACATGCAGCGTGCCTGCCAGGCCGATGTTGAAAAGGAACTGCCACGACAGCGGGTTGAGGAACCAGAAGCCGGGCTCCGGATAGTTCGCCGGAGCGATCTGGTAAATCCCCGCGACCAGCCACAGCGCGCCGGATGCGACCAGCGCCAAGACCGGCCGATAGCTGACGCAGAGCAGGAAGACCGGCGCCAGCAAGAGCAGCACCGCATAAACCGGCAGGATGTTGTTGTAGCCGAGCTGGTGGCCAAGCGTCACGATGCCGATCAGCACTTGCGGCGCATTCTTGATCAACGGCTCGATGTTGATCATCGTCAACAGCTCCGGTCGCCTGGCGAACACCGCCGCCGCGCAGAAGATCGCCATCACCACCATGGTGGTGACGATGTGGGCGGTATAGAGCACACCGGCGCGGCGCCACATCTTCAACGTCGCCAGCAGCCGGTTTCCAGGCTGGAATTTCTTGCCATAGGCAAGCGCGACCGCCATGCCGGATATCAGAACGAAGACCTCGGCCGCATCCGAAAAGCCGAAATTCTTGTAAGTCAGATACTCGAAAGCGGTACCCGGCACATGATCGACGAAAATGGTCAGCAGCGCGAGAGCGCGGAACACATCGATACGCGTGTCGCGCTCCGAGATGCGCTCAGCGCGATCCGGCACACGCGAATCGCGGTCTGGGACACGCATATGGCGGTCCGGGGAAATCTGGGTGGTCATCGGAAAAAAGGCCTCAAAGCTGGTTGTTCATACCGGCAATGCGACCCCCGGCGCACCGCATCGATTCCTCCCGGAGAATGTTATCGGCGAGGAAACGGACTGTAATGCGCCCGGTTCAATCAACTTTCGCGGAGCTTGAAAATATTGCGTTTTGAAGCCGGCAAACTGACCGAAGTCACCATGAAATCAAAAGGATGAGGCCATGACTGGAGAGACCTCACAGGATGGTGCGTTACAGCGTGATCTTGCCTTCCGCTACCGCCTTTACTGCCCGGCGGATTCTACCGGCGAATGCTTCTTCCTGCTGCATGGGTCGGGTGTCGACGAGACGACATTGGTACCGCTGGCAAGAGAGATCGCGCCGCGTGCGATGCTGATCGCGGTGCGCGGCCGCATTGTCCAGGATGATGGTTTCCGCTGGTTCGCACGCATCACGCCGACCCAATTCGAGCAGCACAGCATCCGCACCGAGACCGATGCCTTTGCGGGCTTCGTCACCGACGCGGCCACGCGCCACCATCTCGACCTTTCCCGCACGAATTTCCTTGGCTATTCGAACGGCGCCAATCTGGTTTCGAGCCTGATGCTGCTGCATCCCGGCCTAGTCGAACGCGCCGCACTGCTGCGGCCGATGCCGGTGCTCGATGACGTGCCGGCGGCGGATCTGTCAAAGGCGCGGGTGCTGATCATCGCCGGTGCCGCGGATCTCACCTACGCGCCCTTCGCGCCGGCACTCGTCACGCTCCTCAGCAAGCACGGCGCCGAGATCGATGCCCGGATTGTCCCATCGGGTCACGAATTCGGCAGCGCCGACGCGGCAATCGTCAGGCAGTGGCTGGCGAAATCGGCGGCGGTGGCGAAGGCAGGCTGATGGGCCCTCGAAAACGATTGCGGGTCTCGATCAGCGGGCGGTCGCCATCCGGGCCATCCCCGCCGATAGTGCTGCCCAAGTGTCCACGATCCTGGCTACACAAGGGGCCGGTGTGCCGCCACTCGCCGCCGGGCCGCGCCGGTGGGTACATACACCTGCCGCCGAATGGAGGTTGCTTACGCCCGTCCCATCCTGTTCCAGGCATCCAGCCCGGCGATCTTGTAGGCTTCGGCGAGCGTCGGATAGTTGAAGGTGTTGTTGACAAAAAAGTCGACCGTGCCGCCGAGATTGATCACCGCCTGGCCGATGTGAATGAGTTCGGTGGCGCCCTCGCCGACGATATGCGCTCCGAGCAGGCGGCGCGTCTCGATCGAGAACAACAGCTTCAGGAAGCCGGTGTTGACGCCCATGATGTGGCCGCGCGAGGTCTCGCGAAAACGCGCCACGCCGACCTCATAAGCCGCACCGCTCTCGCGCACTTGTTCCTCGGACTGGCCGACCGTCGAAATTTCCGGCACTGCGTAGATGCCGTATGGAAAGGTCTCCGGCGGCGGCGGCAAGGGCACGCCGAAAGCATGGCAGGCCGCCACCCTGCCCTGCTCCATCGAAGTCGAGGCTAGGCTCGGAAAGCCGATGACGTCGCCGGCGGCATAGATGTTGGGCACGCTGGTCTGGAAGGATTGCGAATCGACCTTGATACGCCCCCTGGAGTCGGCCTCGATACCGACGATATCCAGACCAAGGCTGCCGACATTGCCGGTGCGGCCGGCGGCGTAGAGCACGACCTCGGAACGGATGGTGCGGCCATCGGCCAGTTCCACCTCGGCAGCGTCCGGCTTGGAGCGGATTTCCTTCACCGCGCTGCCAAGCCGGATGGTCATGCCGCGATCGCGCATCTGGTGGATGAAATCATCGACGATCTCGCGGTCGACGAAATCGAGGATGGAGCTGCGCGGCTCGACCAAGGTCACCGGCACATCGAGCGCGGAAAAGATCGTCGCGTATTCGACGCCGATGACGCCGGCGCCGATCACCGTCAGCGTGCGCGGCAAGCGGTCAAGCTCCAGCATCTCGTCGCTGTCGAAGACGCGGGCCTTGTCGAAAGGCACTTCACTTGGCCGGTGCGGCCTTGTGCCAACCGCGATCAGTGCATTGGCAAAACCGACCTCACTGTAATCGCCTGTGTCGGTGGTCAGGCTGACCTTGTTGGGGCTGAGAAATTTTACCGCGGCGCGGGCGCTCTTGACCGTGTTGCGCATGAACTGGTGCTGCAGCACCTCGACCTCGTGGTCGAGCGTCTTGTGGAGGCGCTCGACCAGATCGCCGACCGAGATATCCTGCTTGACCCGGTAGCCGCGCCCGTAAAAGCCACGCTCGCGCCAGCCGGACAGGTTGAGCACCGTTTCACGCAGTGTTTTCGACGGAATGGTGCCGGTATGCACGGAGACACCGCCCAGGCGCCGGCCGCGGTCGACCACCAGAACCGATTTGCCGAGCTTGGCCGACTGCACCGCGGCGCGGCGGCCGGAGGGGCCGCTGCCGATGACCAGCATGTCGTAATCCATATTGCCCCGTTCCCCCGCCCCTGAGCGCTTTGTTGCGCCGCAGCAAGCTAATGCCATCCGCACCGCAAATTCAACCAATTCGGATTGCATCTGACGCCGAATGAGCTTGCGCGCCGCAAAAAGCCCGATCTTGATTCCGCTACAAGTCTTCACCATTTCATTGGTGAGCGGCCCGCACCCTATGCCTGGCCCCTATTACGAGGAAATGACATGAACGCGCGCGTTCTCGACGGCGAAATCATCACCAGCAGGCTCGACGATGTCAGGGCCTATGACGGCGTGCGCACGAAGCGTATCCTGGCCTTCGTGATCGACTATATCATTGTCGCGCTGCTTACCATTCCGTTTGCCATACTGGTGTTCTTCCTCGGGCTTTTGACGCTCGGCCTTGGCTGGATGCTGTTCGGCATCCTGGTGCCGGCCGTTGCCATCCTCTACATCTGGAATACGCTGGGCAGCGCCGACCAGGCCACCACGGGCATGAAGTTGATGGGCATCCGGCTCGACCGGCTCGACGGCAGGCCGATCGACGGTCTCACCGCGGTCGTCCATTCGGTGCTGTTCTGGGCCGGCAACGTCATCCTGTCGCCGCTGGTGCTGCTAGTGACGCTGTTTTCCGACCGCAAGCGCACCTTGCACGACCTTTTGCTTGGTACCGTCGTCAGCCGCACCGACCGCTGAAACGGCCCTCTGAAGAGCAGTCGCAATCGATTAAGCGCAAATGTGAAGGCGTCGAGTCGACCACGCCCTCACAATCCTGTTGAATTTTTCGCCGTCCGCGCCAAAGGTAGAGCGATTCGAAGGAGTGTTTCCAAGGCTCGATGACGCAGCATCCGACCCAGTCGCCGCAGTTCTTCCTGACCGCGCCATCGCCGTGCCCCTATCTCGACGGCCAGTTCGAGCGCAAGGTGTTCACGCATCTGGTCGGCGACAAGGCCGCGGAGATGAACGACCTGTTGACGCAAGGCGGCTTCCGGCGCTCGCAGAACATCGCCTACAGGCCAGCATGCGAGACCTGCCGCGCCTGTGTCTCGGTACGCATCCTCGCCCAGGAATTCGTCGCCAGCCGCAACATGAAACGCGTGCTGCAGCACAATTCCGACCTCGTCGGCCACATGCACAATGCCGAGCCCTCGACCGAACAATATTCCCTGTTCCGCAGCTACCTCGATGCCCGCCACCGCCGTGGCGGCATGTCCGACATGACGGTGCTCGACTATGCCATGATGGTCGAGGACACCCATGTCGACACCAAGGTGATCGAGTATCGGCGGCGCGGGCCCGACACGTTCATCACCGGCAAGGGACAGGGCGAGCTGATCGCGGTGGCGCTCACCGACAAGATGGCCGACGGCCTGTCGATGGTCTATTCCTACTTCAATCCCGATTTCGAGGAGCGGTCGCTCGGCACGTTCATGATCCTCGACCACATCGCCCGCGCCAGGGCGATGGGCCTGCCCCATGTCTACCTCGGCTACTGGGTCAACGGCTCGCGCAAGATGAATTATAAGATGCGCTTCATGCCGCAGGAGCATCTCGGCCCGAAAGGCTGGGAGCGCTACACCAACGAAGCGGTTTTACGCTAGTTACTCTTTCCCAAGTCCGGGCCTAAACATTTCAACCGAGATGATGCTGGGTCTTTCCGCTGCTTGGCGGAGAGTGTGCAATTGCGCCGATCCGCCATCCGCTCACGAATTCATTGCGAAAGCCGCCGCATGTCGTCTCATGATGCTCACACCAAAGGACTTCTGCTCACCGCGCTTGGCGGGCTGACGCTGACCGTGGACATCCCGCTGATCCGGCTCGCCCACGGCGAGGCGTGGACGATCTTGCTGCTGCGCACCGCCTGCACCTTGGCCGCCGCACTGATCGTGTGGACCATCTGGCGCTCGTTCAGCAAAAATGCGCCACAGCTCATTCCGGGCTGGTCGGGCCTGATCGTTTCCGCGATCTACGGGCTCGGCGCGATCGCCTTCATCACCGGCGTCTACAACACCTCGACCGCCAACCTGGTTTTCATCCTGGCCTTCACCACCATGTTCGCCGCGCTGCTGTCGTGGGTGTTCCTGAAAGAACGGCCGCGGCCACTGACCCTTGCGGCATTGGCAACGATGATAGTCGGCGTCGCCATCATCGTCGGCGATTCCGTCGGCACCGGATATCTGTTCGGCGACCTGATGGCATTGTGTTCGGCCTTCCTGATCGCTTGCGCCATCACCATCTCGCGTGCCAGCGGCAAGGACATGGGCTTTACCGCGCTGATCGGCGTCATCCTGCCTTTCGGGCTGGCGGCGTTCATGGTCTCCAAGACCGGCTTTCAGGTGGAGGCGCCATGGTGGATCATCCTCAACGGCGCCGTCATCATGCCGATCTCGTTCTTCTGCCTCGCCAACGGGCCTAAATACATTTCGGGACCTGAAGTGGCGATGTTCTACCTGCTCGAAACGGTGCTGGCGCCGGTCTGGGTGTGGATGATCTTCGACGAAACACCGACCCGCAACAGCCTGATCGGCGGCGGGATCCTGATCGTCACGTTGATCGCGCATTCGTTCTGGCAACTGAACGAGGGCCGCAGGCGTCGTAGTGACCTTGCGGTGCATCATCCGGTGTAGCGCAACCTTTCGGGATCAGCCGCTGGCCTTCTTCTTGGCCAGGTCGGGTTCCGGCAGGGCCTCGATTTGCGGGCCAGCTTCGATTTCGGCCGGCGAACCAAGCGCGATTTCGTCGGCCAGTTCCACCTCGCGCAGCCATTCGCGCCAGATTGCGACCAACAGGGCCATCAGCACGGGGCCGATGAACAGGCCGAGGAACCCCATGGTCTTGACGCCGCCGATCAGGCCGAAGAACGTCGGCAGGAAGGGCAGTTTTATCGGCCCGCCGACCAGCTTCGGACGCAGTGTCTTGTCGACGATGAACAGTTCGACCGCGCCCCATAGAAACAGCGCCAGCCCGGCCATCGGCGATCCGCTGGCGGCGAGATAGATCGAGACCAGCGTGAAGGACAGTGGCGCACCGCCGGGGATCAGCGCCATGACGCCGGTCAGGGCGCCGAGCGTTACCGGCGACGGCACGCCTGCCAGCCAATAGGCAATACCCAGCACCAGCCCCTCGCCGATGGCGATGACGGTCATGCCGGTCACGGTCGACGATATCGTCGCCGGCACGACGCGCGAGATCCGCTCCCATCTGGTCGGCAAGATGCGTTCGCCGAGGCGGTCGACCTGGCCGGCAAAGTGCTCGCCGTCGCGATAGGCGAAGAACAGCGCGATCATCATGAACAGCAGCGTCAGGAGCAGGCCGAAGGCACTGCCGCCAGCCGCCAGCACGCCGCGGTAGATGCTGCCGATGTTGGCGCCGCTGACCAGCTGGATCAGCTCACCAATGCCGCCGGGATGGCCAAAATTGGTCGTCCATTGCTCGTTCAGCCACTCGCCCACGACAGGCATGGTGGCGATCCAGTGCGGCGTCACCGCGCCATGCCGGTTGGTCTCGATCGCCCAGGCGACCCACTCGCGGACCTCGTTGATCGCATAGGTGCCGGCGAAGGCGATCGGAATCACCAGGAAGGCGAGGATGAAGAGGATGGCAAAGGTCGCGGCGATGGTGCGGTTGCCGCCGACCGCGACAAGCAGACGGCGGTAGAGCGGCCAGCTGGCGAAAGCGATGACGAGCGCCGCCAGCACCGGAAACAGGAAGCCGTGGAAGAAATAGACACCGGCGGCGACGATCAGCACCAGCAGCCAGCGCGCCGCTGACAGCGGCGGAATGACGGCGGCCCGCAGCGGCGTCGACAGGCCGAACAGGCGCTGCTGCCGTTCCGGTTTCTGGATTTTTGCTTCCTTCAAACGCCTGCCTCTCCCAAACACCCTTCCCGCTTATGCACTGACATAGTGCAGCAATCGTGACGATAGTCCAAATGGTTGGGATCTCCCCCCTTGAGGGGGTGAGCAGCCGGTTCGCCGAAGGCGAATTCATCGTGCCGGTGGCACGATGAAAGGCCCGCGAACGCCGGGACGCTGCAAAGCAGCGGGGACCCGGCAGGGCTCTGTCAGTTGGCGATCCAGCCGGCCCTCGGCTATGGCCTCGGGCGTTCGAGCCCTTTGAAAGGTCCACTGGACCTTTCAATTTGCCTTCGGCAAACCGGACTCTCACCCCCCTCGAGGGGGGAGATCAGCAGCGTCATCCAAACTTCCCAGTCCTCGGAAACCCCTTCGGCACCATGCGGCCGGCCGAGGCGCGGGCGCCGATCCATTCGGCCAGTTCCTCACGCGACCGGGTGAAGGTGCGGTCGGCTGAATCCTGCCAGGTGAGACCGCTCTCCAGCGTGAACGGCTTAAGGTCGAGAAGGCCGCCGTCCTTGTATTTCTGCAGGCGTACGCCCTTGCCGCGGCCCATCTCCGGAATTTCGGAGAGCGCGAACACCAGCATCTTGCGATTCTCGCCGACGATGGCGAGGTGATCGCCCGTAACTGGAATGCAGCGCTTGGCCTCGTCTGGCGACTTGACGTTCATCACCTGCTTGCCCTTGCGGGTGTTGGCGACGACTTCCTCCTCGGGCACGATGAAGCCGTTGGCGTCATGCGAGGCCAACAGCAGCTTGCGCTTCGGATCGTGAACGAAGGCGGTGACGATGTCCTGATCATTGTCCATGTCGACGATGATGCGGATCGGCTCGCCATGGCCGCGCCCACCTGGCAGCCGGTCGGCGCCGATGGTGTAGAACTTGCCGCCGGTGGTGAAGACCAGCACCTTGTCGGTGGTCTGGGCATGGAAGGCGAGCTTGAGGCTGTCGCCCTCCTTGAAGGTCAGCGTCGAGAGATCGGCCAGATGCCCCTTCATCGCCCGCAGCCAGCCCTTTTCCGAGACGACCACGGTGACCGGTTCGCGCTCGATCATGGCATGGGCAATGTCGGTCAGATCGTGCTCGGGCGCGTCGGCGAACTGGGTGCGGCGTTTGCCGAGTTCGGTCTCCGGACCGAACTTGTCGCGGATGTTGGTGACTTCCCACTTGATCGTCGCCCACTGCTTCTCGTTCGAAGCAAGCAGCGCCTCGATCTGCTTCTTCTCGGCGCTCAGGCCGTCGAATTCCTTGCGGATCTCGAATTCTTCCAGCTTGCGCAGAGCGCGCAGCCGCATGTTGAGGATGGCTTCGGCCTGCGTGTCGGTGAGCGACCAACGGGCCATCATGACCTGCTTTGGCTCATCCTCCTCGCGGATGATCCTGATCACCTCGTCGATGTTGAGGTAGGCGATCAGGTAGCCGGCAAGGATCTCCAGCCGTCTTTCGATCTCGCCAAGCCGATGTTTCGAGCGGCGGACCAAAACCTCGCGGCGGTGCTCGAGCCACTCCTGCAGCACGCCCTTCAGCGACAGCACGTTGGGCACCTTGCCGCGCGACAGGACGTTCATGTTGAGCGGGAAGCGGCTTTCGAGTTCGGTCAGCTTGAACAGCGATTCCATCAGGATGCCGGGATCGACCGAGCGGCTCTTCGGCACCAGCACGACACGGATGTCTTCCGCGCTCTCGTCCCTGATATCCTCGAGCAGCGGCAGCTTGCGTGCCATCAGCAGCTCGGCGATCTTCTCGATCAGCCGTGCCTTCTGCACGCCATAGGGAATTTCGGTGACGACGATGCTCCAGGTGCCCCTGCCCTGGTCCTCCTGGATCCATTTCGAGCGGACGCGAAAGCCGCCGCGACCGGTTTCATAGGCTTCGAGGATCGAGGCGCGGCTGTCGACGATGATGCCACCGGTCGGGAAATCCGGGCCCTGGACGAAATCCATCAGCTTCGCCACCGGCGCGTCGCGATGCTCGATCAGGTGAAGGGCCGCGTCGCAGAGCTCGGCCGC
The DNA here is from genome assembly GCF_040317725.1 of Mesorhizobium sp. M1396. Taxonomy (NCBI): domain Bacteria; kingdom Pseudomonadati; phylum Pseudomonadota; class Alphaproteobacteria; order Hyphomicrobiales; family Phyllobacteriaceae; genus Mesorhizobium; species Mesorhizobium sp. M1396. The sequence goes on from NZ_JAMYLA010000055.1 coordinate 27,472, forward strand.
GTTGTGGGGCGGGATCGAGGTCGCCATCCCGACCGCGATGCCGGACGAGCCATTGGCCAGCAGGTTCGGGAATGCGCCGGGCAAAACCACCGGCTCCTCGTCTTCTTCATTATAGGTCGGCCGAAAGTCGACGGCGTCCTCGGTGATGCCGGACAACAGTTCGGTCGCCACATCGGTCATGCGCGCTTCGGTGTAGCGCATGGCGGCGGCGTTATCGCCGTCGATGTTGCCGAAATTGCCTTGCCCGTCGACCAGGGGATAGCGCATCGAAAAATCCTGCGCCAGCCGCACCAGCGCGTCATAGATCGACTGGTCGCCATGCGGGTGGAACTTGCCCATCACCTCGCCGACGATGCGGGCGCATTTGGCAAAGCCCTGGTCCGGATTGAGGCGCAGCAGGCGCATGGCGTGCATGATGCGGCGATGGACCGGCTTCAGTCCGTCGCGCACGTCGGGCAGCGCCCGGTGCATGATGGTCGACAGCGCATAGGCAAGATAGCGCTCTTCCAGCGCCTTCTTCAGATCGACCGGCTCGATATGATCGCCACCGCCATTTTCAGGCGGCAAAAGCCTTTTTCCCATGGGCTGGGACTAGCCGAGCGGGTGATTCGCGGCAAGAGGCAGACGGCTATGCCGGACCTTCTGCAACATGAAACCGTACGCCAAGGGATGTCGACCAACATCAGCCTGTTACATGCGGGTTCTAAGGCCAAGCGCGATGATATCCGGCAGCCGGCTCTTCATGACAAATTCACCGGTTTGCGCAAAGACGGTGGGATCGGGTTTGCCTTTCGCCGGGATTTTCGACCAATGTGCCGGGATACGCCTTTTTCCGGTCCAGTTCGTCACGGAATGGTGATGGCGCAAAGAATTGAAAAAGAATTTCAGAACACTCTCAGGGACCTTGCGATGACAATCAAACGCTCAACTCTCCAGAAATTTGCCTTTTCGACCTTTTTGCTCACGCTGCCGCTGAACGCCGCCCTTGCACAGGACGCGGCAGTCGCCGACCGGCTGAAGGCAGCCCTTGCCGCCCAGGGTGTCGACATTTCCTGGACCGGGGTGACCGGTGACAACGCCAGCATGGTGCTGCAGGGCGTTGCCATCAAGCCGGCGGCGGAAAAGGAAGCCCTCACCATCGGCGACGTCAAACTCGAAGGCATCACCGAGGCCAATGGCGGCTATGACATCGCCACCGTGTCGACGGCCGCCTTCGAACACAGCAAGGACGGCGTCACCCTCGATCTCAGCCCGTTCGTCATCCACGACATGACCGTTCCGGCCGACGGCGCGACCAGCCCCTTGGGCTCGCTGATGATGTACAAGTCCGCCGAACTCTCGAACATGACCGTCAAGGTCGCCGACAAGACCGCCTTCTCGATGGACGGGCTCGCCATCGAGATCACTCCGCCGGCGGACGGCAAGGCGATGGAATTCAGCGCCACCACGGAAAAGTTCAACGCCGACCTGACGCTGGTCGACGATCCCAAGTCCAAGGAAGTCATCAACGCGCTCGGCTATCAGAACATCGCGGGCAATCTCGAAATGGCCGGTACCTGGCAGCCCTCGGACGGCAAGATGGAACTGTCGAAATACGACATCTCGGTCGAGAATGCCGGCACGTTCGGCATGACCTTCGATCTCGGCGGCTACACTATGGACTTCATCAAGTCGCTGCAGGAAATGCAGAAGAAGATGGCGGCACAGCCGGAAGGCGCCGACAATTCGGCGCAGGGCATGGCGATGCTCGGCCTGTTGCAGCAGCTTTCGTTCAACAGCGCCTCGATCCGCTTCGACGACGATTCGCTGACCAACAAGGTGCTGGACTATGTCGGCAAGCAGCAAGGCATGTCCGGCAAGGACATCGCCAACCAGGCCAAGGCGATCGTGCCGTTCGGCATGGCGCAGCTCAACAACCCGGAGCTGACGGCACAGGTGACGGCCGCGGTCAGCAAGTATCTCGACGATCCGAAGAGCCTCGAGATCTCGGCCGAGCCGCCGGCATCGGTGCCGTTCGCGCTTATCATGGCGGGCGCCATGTCCAACCCGCTCGACCTGCCGAAGACGCTCGGCGTCACCGTCAAGGCCAACGAAGACTGATCGAAGCGATCTCAATATGCGAAAAGCCCGGCAGCGATGCCGGGCTTTTTATTGGGATTAGCGAATCGAAAGAACCGGTTCGGGCGGTTCTTTAAAGCATCGCCCGAGCGCGATCAGGCGTCCTTCTTGGGCACAGCAACGCGCAGCGCCAGATCGCGAAGCTGCTGCGGGCTCGCTTCCGACGGCGCACTCATCAACAGGTCGTAGGCCTGCTGGTTCATCGGGAACATGGTGATCTCGCGCAGGTTCTTCGCCCCGACCAGCAGCATGACGACGCGGTCGACGCCGGCAGCCATGCCGCCATGCGGCGGCGCGCCATACTGGAAGGCGCGGTAGAGGCCGCCAAAGCGCTCCTCGACCGTGGCGCGGTCGAGCCCGACCGTCTCGAACGCCTTGACCATGGTTTCGGGCAGATGGTTGCGGATGCCGCCGCTCGCGATTTCGAAGCCGTTGCAGACCATGTCGTACTGGAACGCCTTGATGCCAAGCAGATCCTCGCCATTCAGCGCGTCGATGCCGCCTTGCGGCATCGAGAACGGGTTGTGGGCGAAGTCGATCTTCTTCTCTTCCTCGTTCCACTCGAAGAACGGGAAGTCGACGATCCAGCACAGTTCGAAACGCTCGCGGTCGACAAGGTTCAACTCCTCGCCGGCACGGGTGCGCGCGGCACCCGCGAAAGATACGAACTTCTTCGGATCGCCGGCGACGAAGAAAGCGGCGTCGCCATCGGCAAGGCCTAGCTGAAGGCGGATCGCCTCGGTGCGCTCCTCGCCGATGTTCTTGGCGAGCGGGCCGGCGCCTACAATATGGCCGGTTGTAGCGATCATACTCTCAGCTTCTTCCTTGGTGAAAGGACCTGGACCGAACGCAGGATCGCCAGGGTTGGCCACGTGAACCGCCGACTCCTTGCGCCAGAAAATGTAGCCCAGCCCCGGCTGGCCCTCGCCCTGCGCCCAGGAGTTCATGCGATCGCAGAAGGCGCGCGAACCGCCGGTCTTGGCGGGAATCGCCCAAATCTCGGCCTTCGGATCGTTGGCCAGGATGTTGGCGAACACCTTGAAGCCGGAATCGCGAAAATGGTCGGAGACGGCTTGCATCTCGATCGGGTTACGCAGGTCCGGCTTGTCGGAACCGTATTTGCGCATGGCGACATCATAGGGGATGCGCTGGAACTTCTGCGTCACCGGCTTGCCGTTGGCGAAGGTCTCGAACACCCCACGCATGACCGGTTCCATGGTCGACAGCACGTCGTCCTGCTCGACGAAGCTCATTTCAAGGTCGAGCTGGTAGAATTCGCCCGGCAAACGGTCGGCGCGCGGGTCCTCGTCGCGGAAACATGGGGCGATCTGGAAATAGCGATCGAAGCCCGACACCATGATCAGCTGCTTGTACTGCTGCGGCGCCTGCGGCAGCGCGTAGAAAGTGCCGGGATGAATGCGCGACGGCACCAGGAAGTCGCGCGCGCCTTCCGGCGACGAGGCGGTCAGGATCGGCGTCGAGAATTCGGTGAAGCCGACCTCGCCCATGCGCTTGCGCATCTCGGCGATGATTTTCGTCCGCGCGATGATGTTCTTGTGCAGCGTCTCGCGACGCAGGTCGAGGAAGCGGTATTTCAGCCGGATATCCTCGGGATAGTCAGGCTCGCCGAACACCGGCAGCGGCAATTCCTTGGCCGCCGACAGCACTTCGATCTCGCGGGCGAAAATCTCGATCTCACCGGTCGGCAGGTTGGCGTTCGCCGTCTCGGCCAGGCGCGCCTTGACCTCGCCGTCGACGCGGACGACCCACTCGCCACGCACCGTCTCGGCAACCTTGAAGGCCGGCGAATCCGGATCGGCGACGATCTGGGTCAGGCCATAATTGTCGCGCAGGTCGATGAAGAGCAGGCCGCCATGATCGCGCACGCGATGCACCCAGCCCGACAGGCGAACGGTCGAGCCGACGTCGCTCTTCCTCAACTGGGCACAGGTATGGCTGCGGTAACGGTGCATTGTCATTGGTAAGGTCCGGGGTGCTGGGTTGCGGGCCGAAGCATTACAGCCCGGCCGGAAAATTTGCGCGAAAAGCGCATGAGAGGCCGGATTTGTCAAGGCAAGCGGGCTGGCGGCAGAGGTCTTGCCGGGAATTGCCGCTGGCATTGGGCAAGGCGATGGTTCAAGAAGGGATCACCGACACGTGATTGCCTCTTCATGTCCTCCATCCGCCCGATGATCCCGCTCCTTCTAGCCGCCGGCATTCTGCTTGGCGGCAATGGGCTGCAGAGCACGCTGATCGCGCTGCGCGGCGCGCAGGAAGGTTTTTCCGCCTCCGGCATCGGGCTGATGGGCACGTTCTATTTCGCCGGCTTCCTGCTCGGTTGCCTGGCCATCACCCGCATCATGAAGGCCGTTGGCCATATCAGGGCATTTTCGGCGCTGGCTGCGATCGCCTCTGTCGGCACCCTTTTGCTGGTGCTGGTTCTCAATCCGGTGATGTGGTGCGCGGTGCGCTTTGCCGGCGGTTTCTGTTTCGCCGGGCTGTTCACGATCGTCGAAAGCTGGCTGAATTCCGGCGTCGGCAATCATGACCGCGCGCGCGTGCTGGCGATCTACCGGATGGTCGATATTGGTTCGGTGACCGGCGCCCAGTTCCTGATCCCGATCTTCGGCGCCGGCGGTTTCGCCATCTTCGCCATCATGTCGATGATGATCACGTTCTCAGTTGTGCCGGTCTCGCTCGGCGACCGCTCCAATCCGACGCCGCCCGAGGACGTCAAGCTCGACCTGGCGCGCGTCTGGCGGATTTCGCCGTTGGGCTGCTTCGGCTGCATCGCCGTCGGCGTCACCAACAGCGCCTTTCGCACGTTGTCGCCGGTCTATGCCGAGCAGATCGGCATGTCGGTCGCCGATGTCGTCACCTTCGTCAGCGTCGGCATTTTCGGCGGCGCCATCATCCAGTATCCGCTGGGTTACCTCTCCGACCGCTGGGACCGGCGCAGGGTGCTGTTGATGACGACCTGCTGCGCGATGCTTTCGGCATTGGCGCTGGTGTTCATCGCCGGCAGCAATCCGGCGCTCAACTTCGTCCTCGTCTTCATCTTCGGCTGTTTCGCCATGCCGCTCTATTCGCTGTCGGCGGCGCACTCCAACGACCGCGCCGATACCGGCGAGTTCGTATTGATCAACGCGGCCTTGATGCTGTTCTATTCCTTCGGCGCCATTGGCGGCCCGTTCGCCGCCTCGACGGCGATGCAGTATTTCGGACCGGGCGCCCTGTTTGTATTCAGCGCGGTGGTCTATGCGATCTTCATCGCCGTCATCCTCTACCGGATGCAGGCCCGGTCCGGCGTGCCGGCAGGCAGGCGCCGCCGTTTCACCGCGCTGTTGCGCACCTCGACGGTTTTCTCACGGCTAGCCAGAAGAAACACCGATTCCGACGAGCCGGCTGGCTCGTGAAGATGGCGCCAAAGCTTGACGAAAGCCCCGCCGGCTGAAATCTAGGAAGACCTTACTCCTGCCAAAAGCGATTTGATGCACGTCATCACCACCCAGAAAGAACTCGAGACCGTTCTCGCCGCTTTCGAAAAGTCGGCGTTCGTCACCGTCGACACCGAATTCATCCGGGAAACGACCTTCTGGCCGATCCTGTGCCTGATCCAGATGGCCGCGCCCGGCGTGACGGCGCTGATCGACCCGCTGTCGCCCGATATCGACCTGAAGCCCTTCTTCAAGCTGATGGCCAACGAGGCGGTGGTCAAGGTCTTCCACGCCGCGCGGCAGGACATCGAAATCATCGTCCATCTCGGCGACCTGGTTCCGCACCCGGTGTTCGACACGCAAGTCGCGGCGATGGTCTGCGGCTTCGGCGACAGTGTTTCCTACGACCAGCTGGTGCAGCGGATCACCGGTGCGCGGCTCGACAAGTCGTCGCGCTTCACAGACTGGCGCCACAGGCCGCTTTCCGACAAGCAGCTCGACTACGCGCTGGCCGACGTCACCCATCTGATCGAGGTCTATCAGCACCTCAGCGCCGAGCTGGAGCGGGAAAACCGCGCCCATTGGCTCAACGAGGAAATGGATGTCCTGACCTCGCGCGAGACCTATGATCCGCATCCCGAGGACGCCTGGAAGCGGCTGAAGATGCGGCTGCGCAAACCGCAGGAACTGGCGATCGTGCAGGCCGTGGCCGCGTGGCGCGAGCGCGAGGCGCGCGAACGCGACGTACCGCGCGGCCGCGTGCTCAAGGACGATGCGATCTACGAGGTGGCGCAGCAGGCGCCGCGCGACACGGCAGGCCTTGGCAAGCTGCGCACCACGCCGAAGGGTTGGGAACGCTCCTCGACGGCCACCGCGCTGCTTGGCGCGGTCAATACCGCCCTTGCCTTGCCGAAGGAGCAGATGCCGAAACTGCCGAAGAATTTTCAGCCGCCGGAGGGCTCGAACGCTGCTGCGGAACTGCTGAAGGTGCTGCTGCGGATCGTCGCCGAAAAGGAAGGTGTCGCCTCGAAAGTGCTGGCCTCCAGCGACGACATCGATCGCATCGCGGCCGAAGGCGAGGACGCCGACGTACCGGCCCTGCAGGGCTGGCGGCGCGCGGTGTTCGGCGAGGCAGCGCTCAAGCTGGTGCGCGGCGAGATCGGCATCAAGTTCGACAATCGCAAGATTGCACTGTTTGATCTTTAGGCGAGCGGACTTCCCTTCTCCCCTTGTGGGCCCCTTGTGGGAGAAGGGAGAACTGCCCCGGCTCAAACAACTCCGAGCAGGTGCAGCGCGAACCAGATCCATCCCAGCAAAAGAATCACCGCGCCGAAGAAGAAGGAACGGCTGCGCAGCTGCAGATTGTTGCTGGTCAGGTGAATCCAGGCATGGAAATAGCGCGACGCAACAAAAATCCACATGAGCGCCAGGGTCAGGTAGTTGACGCCGTTGGTCAGGTGCAGCGTCAGGCACAGCACATAAAACAGCACCGGCAGCTCGAACTGGTTGATGAGATTGGCGGCAACGGTAGTGCTGGAGGTCGGCTCGGTCGAGCGCGCCTTGTACTGGCCGGCTCTGGCCTCACCTGATTTGACCGCACCGTATCGCCGCCGACCCAGGACGGCGTAGACGATGTAGATCAGCAGCACATGCGCCAGAACAGGCCAGAAGATCGTGGTCTGGTTCACGAATTGCCCCCTGCCCGGTTGGACTTTCCGCGCGACATCAAGCCTGGTGTCTCTGGCCTCTCAGCCAGAAGGCGGCAATGACGAACACCGGAATGGCGAAAAGCGCGAATTTGGTGACGATCAGCGCCGAGGCGAAAGACAGCGAGTCCGGGTTGGCCGACAGGAAATCCGACAGAAGCCGCGCCACCGCGATGTTCTGGGCGTAGTCGGCAAGCGTGTAGGGCAGCACCAGGACCACCGCGAAGATCGACTGCAACTGCCCTGGCAGCACGCGGAAGTTCTTCAATCGCCGGCCCGTGGCCAGGATCAGGCTGACCAGCGTCACCGACAGCAGCGCCGGGAACAGGAGATCGAAGGTCAGATAGTGCCAGACGAGAATGATCTCGCCGCCGCGCCGGCCGAGCGCCGTCAGCCAGGCCATGCCTTCGTCGGGCGTGAAGCCCAAAACGCGCATGTCGAGTGACGACAAGCCGCCACTCAACTGGCGGAAGTAGAAGAATTCCATCGCAGTCATGGCGATGAATACCGCCGCCGACAGGAAACAGAGCGCGGCCGCGTGTCGCGACAGCCGCAGGATCGTCGCGGTGAGGTTCCGCCCGATCCCGTACTGGTCAGGCTCCGCCGGGATAGTTCGGGCTTTCGCGGGTGATCGTGACGTCATGGGCGTGGCTTTCACGAAGTCCGGCATTGGATATGCGCACAAAAGTGGCGCGTTCACGGAAATCGGCAAGGTCGCGGCCACCAACATAACCCATAGCGGCTTTCAAGCCGCCCGCAAGCTGGTGCAGCACGCCAGACACAGGTCCTTTGTAGGGAACCTGCCCTTCGATGCCTTCGGGGACCAGCTTCAGCGTGTCTCGCACCTCGGCCTGGAAATAGCGATCGGCGGAACCGCGGGCCATGGCGCCGACCGAGCCCATGCCGCGATACGCCTTGAAGGAGCGGCCCTGGTGCAGATAGACCTCGCCCGGGCTTTCGTCGGTTCCGGCCAGCAGCGAGCCGATCATGGCGGCGCTTGCACCGGCGGCGAGCGCCTTGGCGAGATCACCGGAGTACTTGATGCCGCCGTCGGCGATCACCGAAACGCCGGATTTGTACGCCGTTTCGACCGCCGACATGATCGCCGAAAGCTGCGGCACGCCGACGCCGGCAACGATGCGGGTGGTGCAGATGGAACCCGGACCGATGCCGACCTTGACGGCGTCGGCTCCGGCATCGATCAGCGCCTGCGTGCCTTCGGCGGTAGCGACGTTGCCGGCCAGGATACGAACCGAGTTGGAAAGCTTCTTGGCGCGCGTCACCGCGTCCAGCACGCGCTGCGAGTGGCCATGCGCGGTGTCGATCACCAGAAGGTCGACGCCGGCATCGATGAGGCGCTCGGCGCGCTCGAAACCGTCATCGCCGACGCTGGTGGCGGCGGCGGCGCGCAAGCGGCCCTGCACGTCCTTGGTGGCGTGCGGGTTGAGTTGCGACTTCTCGATGTCCTTGACCGTGATCAGCCCGACGCAATTGCCCTGCCTGTCGACGACGACCAGCTTTTCGATCCTGTGCTGATGGAGAAGCCGCTTGGCCTCGTCCTGGTCGACGTTCTCCTTGACCGTGATCAGGTTGTCACGGGTCATCAGTTCATGGACCTTCTGCGCCGGATCGGACGCGAAGCGCACGTCGCGATTGGTCAGGATGCCGACCAGCCGCCCGACCTTGTGTCCACCGGCACCGCCGTTCTCGACCACCGGAATGCCCGAGATCGAATAGCTGCGCATCAGGCCCAGCGCGTCGGCGAGCGTCGCGTCGGGGCCGATGGTGACGGGATTGACCACCATGCCGGATTCGAACTTCTTGACCTGGCGCACCTGCTCTGCCTGTTCGGCCGGCGAGAAATTGCGATGGATGACGCCAATGCCGCCGGCCTGGGCCATGGCGATGGCAAGCCGCGCCTCGGTGACGGTGTCCATCGCCGCCGAGAGGATCGGCACGTTGAGGTCGATGTCGCCGGCGATGCGGGTGCGGACATCGGTCTCGCCGGGCATGACCTCGGAATGACCGGGCTGCAGCAGCACGTCGTCAAAGGTCAGCGCCAATGCGCCGGTGGACGTTTCGATGATTTTTGCCATGGCCAGCCCTCGGAATACAAAAAAGCGCTGGACCGGAATGGACAGCGCCGACTCGTTTCTTCCCTTTCAGGATTGGCGCTGGCTGGTACCACGTCCCGGCGCCAATGAAAAGCCGATGATTTCACGCTCCCGGAAAGGTGATTTTTCGCCCAGGGGATGCCACCTGGGGTTGCCGGTCGCATAAAAGTGACAGCAAATTAATGCGACATCCCGGCGAAGGCCTGATAACCGTCCGCCTCAAGCCGACAAGCAAGCGGCGACGCAACATTCACCTCTGGACGCGTTCCTTGAACCGCACCATCCCGCTCATACTGGCGGTCGCCCTTTTCATGGAAAACATGGATTCGACCGTCATCGCCACATCGCTGCCGGCGATCGCAATCGACATCCACACCAGCCCGATCGCGCTCAAGCTGGCGCTGACCGCCTATCTGGTGTCGCTGGCGATCTTCATTCCGATCAGCGGCTGGATGGCCGACCGTTTCGGCGCCAAGAATGTCTTTCGTGCCGCGATCGCGGTCTTCATCGTCGGCTCGATCGCCTGCGCGCTCTCCGGTTCGCTGCCGGCTTTCGTGGTGTCGCGCTTCCTGCAAGGCATCGGCGGCGCCATGATGACACCGGTCGGGCGGCTGGTGCTGGTGCGCGCGACACCGAAGAGCGAACTCGTCGCGGCAATGTCCTGGCTGACCGTTCCGGCACTGGTCGGGCCGCTGGTCGGGCCGCCCGTCGGCGGCTTCATCACCACCTACTTCACCTGGCACTGGATTTTTCTGATCAATGTGCCGATCGGCGTGGTCGGCATCTGGCTGGCGTCGCGTTTCCTGCCGGAGACCGAACCCGCACAGACCCCGCCACTTGATTTCATCGGCTTCGTGCTGAGCGGGCTGGCGGCATCCGGCGTGGTGTTCGGCCTGTCGGTAGTCAGCTTGCCCTATCTGCCGCCAATCGTCGGTGTCATCACCGTGACGGTTGGCCTCGTGTCGGGCGCGCTCTATCTGCTGCATGCGCGCCACGCCAAAAACCCGCTGCTGGCGCTCCAACTTTTCCGCAACCAGGTGTTCCGCTCCTCGGTGCTTGGCGGCGGACTGTTTCGCATCGGCATTGGTGCCGTGCCGTTCCTGCTGCCGCTGATGTTCCAGATCGGCTTTGGGCTGACGCCGTTCCAGTCCGGCATGATCACCTTCGTGTCGGCGATCGGCGCCATCGGCATGAAATTCGTCACCGCGCTGATCTTCCGCGTCGCCGGCTTCCGCCGCGTGCTGGTCATCGGTTCACTGGTCGCCGCGGCCTCGATCGCCATCAACGGCCTGTTCACACCCGACACACCCTATCTGCTGATGCTGGCCATGCTGCTGGTCGGCGGCTTCATCCGCTCGATGTTCTTCACCGGCGTCAATGCGCTCGCCTATGCCGATGTTTCGGCTGAAGACACCAGCAAGGCGACGCCGATTGCCGCCGTCTTCCAGCAGCTTTCGATCGCGCTTGGCGTGGCGGTGGCCGGCGGCATCCTGGAGGTGTCCACCAGCCTGCGCGACCGGTCGCTGACGCTGGCGGATTTTCACACCGCGTTTTTCGTCGTCGCGGCGATCTCCGCCGCCGCGTCCCTGTCGTTCATGCGGTTGGCGCCCGACGCCGGCAACGCCGTCTCCGGCCATGGCCGGCTGACGACGCCCAAGACGCTGGAAACGGTGAGCCCGCCCGGCAATTGATGCGGCTTAAGTTTCGGGCTCGCCCTCTGGACGTTCCGATCCGCCTGACGGCGGCTCTCGCCCCTTGAAGTCCTTGGCCAACAGATAAAGCTCTACCGATTCATCGCGCGACGCCGGCGGCTTCACATGATGCACCGAGCGGAAGTTCTTCTTGAGCATGGAGAGCAACTCGTTTTCGGCGCCGCCCTGGAAGGTCTTGGCGAGGAAATGCCCGCCCGGCTTCAGAACCGACAGCGCGAAATCGGCCGCCACCTCGCACAGATGCATGGTTCGGATATGGTCGGTCCGCTTGTGGCCGGTGGTGGGTGCCGCCATGTCGGACAGCACGATATCGGGGTCGCCGCCCAGCGCCTCGGCGAGCTTTTGCGGCGCCAGCGGATCGAGGAAATCCATCAACAGCACCGGCGCGCCGGGCACGGCGTCCATCTCGAGATAATCGATGCCGATGACATGCGGCTTGTCGGCCGTCGATTTCGTCCGCGCCGCCGCGACCTGGCACCAACCGCCGGGAGCGGCACCGAGATCGATCACCTTCATGCCGGGCTTCAACAGATGGTGCTTGTCGTCGATCTCGATCAGCTTGTAGGCCGCGCGCGAGCGATAGCCGTCAGCCTTGGAGCGCTGGACATAGGGATCGTTGATGTGGCGCTGCAGCCAGCGGCGCGACGATTCCTTCAGGCCGCTCTTCTTCTTGATCCGCGTCTTCAGCACGCGAATGCTGGCGGATCCTGGTTTTTCCGGTTTCTTGATCATTGCCTGATTTCTTGTCTGAGTTTTGTCGCTCGCTGAGGTGTGGCCGTTTTTCGGCGGCTACGCGTTTCGTGAATGGCTTCCCCCACTCCGTCGCTGCTTCGCAGCGCCAAGGTGTCGAGCAAAGCTCGACGGAGTGGGGGTCGACTGTTCACCAAAGCAACGCTTCCGGATCATGCTCTGCCGCGCCCATCGTTGCGCCAGACGCCGTCATCGGCCATCAGTTCGCTCAATATGCCTTCGCGCAGGCCACGATCGGCGACGCGCAGCCGCTCCGACGGCCATACCGCGCGGATCGCTTCGAGGATAGCACAGCCGGCCAGCACTAGATCGGCACGATCGGCGCCGATACAAGGGCTGGCGCAGCGCTGCTGGAAATCCCAGCCGACCAGTCGTTCGACCATGCGGTCGACGCTGTCGCGGTCCATCCACAGCCCGTCGACACGGCGGCGATCGTAGCGTTCGAGGTCAAGGTGAACGCCGGCCAGCGTCGTCACCGTTCCGGAAGTGCCGAGCAGATGGAAATTCGGGCTGGCCTTGAGATGGCTCAGCCGGTCGCGGCCGTCGAAGCTGGCCAGCCGGCCGGCGACGTCGTCGACCATGGCGGCAAAAATCTCGCGCGTCACCGTGCGGCCACCGAAACGCTCGGCCAGCGAGACGACGCCGACCGGCAGCGACGTCCACGACACGATATGGTTGGCGAGCCTCGGCGAGCGGCGGCCGGCGAGATCGATCAGCGCAATCTCGGAGGAGCCGCCGCCAATATCGAACAGCACGACGCCTTGCGTGTCGCGCTCGACCAGCGAGCCGCAGCCGGAAACCGCCAGCCGCGCTTCGGTCTGGCGATCGATGATCTCGAGCTTCAAGCCGGCTTCGCGTTCGACGCGGTCGAGGAACTCGACGCCATTGTCGGCCGTGCGGCAAGCTTCGGTGGCGATCAGCCGGGCCTTTCGAATCTTGCGGTTGCGCAATTTGTCGCCGCAGATCTTCAGCGCCTCGACCGCGCGGTCCATCGCCGGCTGGCCGAGCCTGCCATTGGCGGTGAGCCCCTCGCCCAGCCGGACGATGCGCGAAAAGGCGTCGATGACGCGGAACTGGCCATGCCGAGTCGGCACGGCAACCAGCAGCCGGCAATTGTTGGTGCCGAGGTCGAGGGCCGCAAACACGGGAAGTTCGTGCATTGGCGCCCGGCGGGCGCCCTGTTCGAAGCGCGCCGGCACAGCCGCGGGCGAGGCCACCGATTCCACGGGTCTGTGCGCCTCCGCCGCCGGGGCACTGGTTTTGCTTGGCGCCGGCGATCGATTCTCCGTGGGACGCGCTTCGTCGCGCGCAAAAACCTTGCGCCCGCGCCTTCGCTTGCGCCGCTTCTTGGGCTTGCCTTTCTGGGGCGCGTCGCCCGCCTGCCCGTCGGCGGAGCGGGGCTCCGTCGGGCGGCGTTGCTGCCAGCTGGCGGTCCTCGGGCCAGGTGACCCCAGGGAAGTGCTGGACACGCCCACCTCCGGCGCGCCGGCGCCGGTGTCGTGGTCTTCCACTGTCGTTCCTTCCGGCGCCGCGCGAACCGATGACGGACGCAGCAGGCGCTTCAGTGTTTTAAGTTGCCGCCAGACTAACAGTGCCGCGCCCGATCACCAAGAGCCGCGTGCCGAATTTTGCCGGCTGGGTCCGCAAACCGCCGTTCCGGCCCTGTCGCGTAATGTATCCGCAAGCCCGGATTGGCAGGTGCAACACCGCTGGCGTCTCGTTCAGCCGCTTGCACGAACAAAGCTGGCCGTTTGTCGCCGCGAAAAACGTTCGCGGTTGAATAGCCGGCTTCAATGAGGCATTTCTGAAATGGGCGGAAGAATCCGGCGCAGCCGGCCTCCCCCTATCACCAGCAGAAGAGGAAGCGGATCCGCAACGCATGGCAAGCAGGCAATGAACTGGAGACGCTATTTCTGGCCGGTCATCGGCATCGCGGCGGTGATCTTCTCGCTGGCGCTGCTCTGGCACGAACTGCGTGGCATTTCGCTCGACGATGTCTGGGACGGCATATCAGCCATTCCGGCCCGCGGCTGGATACTCGCCGCACTGTGTTCGGTCATCGCCTATGCCTCGCTCGCCGGCTACGACCACATCGCGCTCCTGCATATCGGCAAGCGCGTGTCATGGCTGTTCGTCACGCTCTGCTCCTTCACCACCTATGCGCTGTCGCACAACATTGGCGGATCGGTGTTCTCCGGCGCCGTCATCCGCTACCGCGCCTACGGCACCAGGGGCCTGACCGGGCAAGATGTCGGCGTGCTGGTGGCGGTCTGCTGGATCACCTTCGTGCTGTCGACGATTCTCGCCTCCGGCCTCGTATTGGTCTTCGAGCCCGAGATACTCGACCGGTTTTCCGGCATTGCCCATCATGGCCTGACGGAGGCAGCGGGGATCGCGATGCTGCTGCTCGTGGCCGCCTACATCTTCGGGAGTTGGCTGCACCTGCGCCCGCTGAAGATCGCTGGCTTCCAACTGCACTATCCGGCGCTGCCGATCGTCGCGCGACAGCTGCTGATTGGCCCGATTGAACTCCTTGCGGCCGCCGCGATCATCTTCTTTGCCCTGCCCGAAGCCCACAATCCCGGCTATTTCGTCGTGCTGGGCGTCTTCCTCGTATCCTTCTCGATTGCGCAGATCTCGCACGCGCCGGGCGGCCTCGGCGTGTTCGAAGTCGTCTTCCTCGCCGGCCTCTCCGATATGGAACCCGTCGGCGTGCTGGCGGCGCTGCTGGCGTTCCGGCTGTTCTACCTGATCATTCCGTTGTTCCTCGGCCTGGGCATCGTGCTGTTCTTCGAGCGCTCGCAGTTCAGCCGGACAGAAAGCTGAGCACGAGATTGAACTCGGAGCCTGCGCGACGTTCGAAACGCGGCATCTGAACTGGCTGACGAAACCTGCCGTTTGAAGCGCTCAGCAGGCTTGACTATTTTCCGCTGGCAGCTACAAGGCAGCGCTCAAGCGGCTCAGCCGCTCGGCCCGCACGGTTCATGACCGCGCCTGCTGGGGAATAGGTTAACGGTAGACCCACGGACTCTGACTCCGTTAGTCCTGGTTCGAATCCAGGTTCCCCAGCCAACCGTTCGTCTAATGATATCAAGAGCTTAGGAAGATCGGTCCCGGCACAACCGTGTTGCATGGGTTTTCCCCTTGTGTCACGCGCAAACCCTTGCATTCCGGGCATGTCCCGTCCTGTACCTTGTTGTCGGTGCAACATGACTGCAACACGGAATCGCTGATTTGTTCCTGCCATGTTCACGCTAAAAAGCCCGCCACCGTGAGGCAGCGGGCGCTAGTTCGGGAGGAAATGAAACCGCGTCGCGGTCAAGGGGCGTCCCCTTTGCCCCTTGACGACGGTACGCCTCGCTTAGCTGGATAATAAGCTCGCGCCGGTTGCATCTCTGCATATTCAAGCTGCGTGACTTTTCTGCCACAAGATAAAGAAAGCCCCGCCACCAACGGCAGCGGACCAAATGCGATGGTCGCGTATGTCAGCGGTTGTGCTTCGTTACGAGGACGTAACCGCAGCGCTGGTTGACGTCGATCCGATAGCTGTCACCGTGAAGGCTCTGCATTTTCTCCATGATGATGCGAGCCAGCACTTCGACCTCTTCCACCGTTGATCTCGCCTGCGTCTCGGCATCGGTCGCTATGCGGTTGAAGACACCAAGGCTGTCACGGCTGGTCATAGCCACACCAGCACTTCCTGCGACTTCATATCTTCCGGCCACATGACGCTTTCGATTGGAGTGCGCCCCTAGGGGTGGACACTGATCAGGATTCTTTTGAACAGATTCGGAAAATCCGTAGCGGCTGTCACCGGACATTTCGGTCGCCCGATAATTGACGCCGAACGCAGCGGAATGCTTCACGCGGGTTTCGCTTCTTGGCTCGGTCGGCCTAGCGTAGGGAACGGAACATGATTTTATATTAAATTAGCAGAAATGCATAAAATAGCTTATCATTCGGACAGCCGGCACTGTCCCCCGTAAGCCGGTCAGGCTCGGCGCCAGTCCTCTACACACCCCTCGACGCCGGGCCGCCGCTCTTAAGCCGCTGGTCCGGATGAGCGCGCGAGCGTGAGCGATATGACGTTGTCCCCTAAGGTGCGGCGCTGCCCCCAGCCATCCGAACAATGTCTGGGCGCTGCACAGGCTGGTGGAATTCCTGAAACGACGCGGCGAGAGTGAAGGGCTGCCGGCGCTGCAGGCGGGCCTTGCGTTGGCCAGGGCGGACGTGCCGATCAGTTCATCCTGCCTGTGCGGGACGAGCGTACAGCCGATAGCAAGCCGCTGTCATTGAGGCGCCGGGCGGCGCCGGCGTTGCCTCTCAGCCCAGCCACTTCTCATAGTCGGACACCAGCAGGTGCACGGGGGCGACATCCTCCTCGATATTGGAAAAGCGGCCGATCGGCTCGCGAAAGACGTTGTCGGTGAGATCGTCATTGACGGTCGACACCTCGCCGATCAGCACATCCTTGCCCTCGGCCCAGAAGGCATGCCAGACGCCGGGCAAAAGCGTGACGCTCTGGCCGGGGTCGAGCTTCAGGAGCCCGCCGGCCGGCAGCCTGTGGATGGTTCCGTCGACAGGCACCGAGACCTCGGCCTTGGGATCGATGCCGCCGTCGCGATCGTGCATGAACAGTTCCAGCACCAGCTTGCCGCCACCACGGTTGATGATGTCCTCGGCCTTGATGTTGTGGCGGTGCATCGGCGACAGCTGGTCCTTGCGCGAGATCATGATCTTCTCGGCATAGAGCATGCCCATGCCCTTCTTCATGTCCTCGTAGCGACCGTTGCGAACGGTGAACAGGAACAGGCCGAGCTCCTTGAACTTTTCCTGGCCGTAATCGGTGATGTCCCAGCCGAGCCGCGAGGTAAACACGGCCGACGAGTCGACCTGACGCGCCTTCGCCTCCTCGGGCGACCAATAGGCGAAGGGCGGCATGATGTAGCCGAACGAGCGGATGAAAGCGTCGGCTTCGCGGATGATATCGTTGATGGCGGAGCGTTTCATGATCATGATCCTTCGTGTCGATTTGGCCAAAGCGTGTCGCGTCTGGGACGCGACGCGCTTTAGGGTTGTTAGCGCGCATGTCGTGATCCCAAAACCGCTGCACGCTTTTGGGCGACATGCATTGGCAAATCGCATAGCCGAACGCCGATGCGGTGTCGATCCTGCCAGACCTTCCGCCTCGAGCACATGGACCACAGATCGGTTCCGCTGGCCGCGTGACATCACGCTCGTTCGAGGCCATAACCCTGCGGATTTTCACAGGATGACAGATGATGCCGACCATCCATGATCTCGACACGCCATCGATCCTGATCGACGCCGCGCGCGCCGAAGCCAATATTGCCCGCGCGCAGGCCCATGCCGACAAGAACAGGCTGAAGCTCAGGCCGCATATCAAAACGCACAAATTGCCCTACTGGGCGAAGAAGCAGGTCGCGGCCGGCGCCGTCGGCATCACTTGCCAGAAGATCGGCGAAGCCGAGGTAATGGCCGATGCCGGGCTGACCGATATTTTCCTGCCCTACAACATTCTCGGGCGCGCCAAACTGGAGCGGCTTCTGGCGCTGCATGGCCGCGTCACCCTGTCGGTGACAGCGGACAGTATGGAGACGCTGGAAGGGCTGGCGGCGACCTTCACCGATGCCGGTCATCGTTTGCAGGTGCTGGTCGAATGCGACACCGGCATGGGCCGCTGCGGCGTGCAAACGGCGGATGAAGCGGTTGCGCTGGCAAGACGGATCGACAGAGCCGGCGGCCTCGCCTTCGGTGGGCTGATGACCTACCCCGCCGCCGGCCGCGCCGCGGAGGCCGAAGCCTGGCTTGCCGACGCCAAGCAGACGCTTGCCGCGTCGGGTCTGGCCTGCGAACGCATCTCCAGCGGCGGCACGCCGGACATCTGGCGCTCCAGCGACGCATCGGTCGTCACGGAGTATCGCCCCGGCACCTACATCTATCTCGACCGCTACCAGGTCGCCAAAGGCGTTGGCAGCCTCGACGATTGCGCGCTGACGGTGCTGTCGACGGTGGTCAGCCATCCCACGGCAACGCGCGCCATCCTCGATGCCGGCAGCAAGGCGCTGTCCAGCGATACGCTGGGGCTCGCCGATTTCGGCGAACTGCTGGGCATTTCCGGAGCGCGGGTGACGGGCTTGAGCGAGGAGCATGGCACCGTCACGCTTTCGGACCAGGCCAGGCTGCGCATCGGCGAACGGGTGCGCGTCGTGCCCGACCATTGCTGCGTCGTCACCAATTTGTTCAACGAGGTCAATCTGATCGACGGCGACGAGGTGCTGGAAACGCTGCCGGTGGCGGCGCGCGGAAGGATGGGGTGAACTAGGAATCGCCTTCCCTTCTCCCCTTGTGGGAGAAGGTGGATCGGCGCGCAGCGCCGAGACGGATGAGGGGTGTTCCAGCGGAGTGAGACGTTGGCGTTCCCTGGAACACCCCTCGTCCGTCGCCTTCGGCGACACCTTCTCCCACAAGGGGCTAGCGTGCGCACACATTTGCTTCGGGGTCAGTTTGGTTTGGCAAGGGCGAAGCCGTCTGCGATGGCGTGGAAGCGCCTGAG
>NZ_JAMYLA010000056.1:0-44611 GCF_040317725.1 Mesorhizobium sp. M1396
CGACCACGGTCGTCCCGCACATGTAAGTCCGGCTTAGCGTGACCTGGCCGTCCTCCGGCCGATTCTCCCAGCTCGAAATGGCAACAGCCTGGGTCACCGCATCAATGGCCGATCCGCTCATGACCAGGTTCGCGGCGGTCTTGACGCCGGCGCGCATCGACAGCGAACTCGTTACGTAGGACCAGCCGTCCAGAATACCAAGCAGCACAAGGCACAGGATGGGCAGGACCAGCGCGAACTCGACCGCCGCAACGCCCGCTTCATCGCCAAGGATCGGCGTCGATCGGCGTTCCACGAAGCTACTCTGCCAGTACCACGGATTGCGCGGCTGGAATGTCGCGCATGCCGAGGCTCGAGCAATCCTGATTGATGGTCGCATTGCCGGACCATTGGATCGTATTGGCGACGACCTGAGTGCAGCCACCATTGCCCGAGAAATTGCCAAGATAGTTCACTTGCTGCTTGGGGAAGTAGATGGCCCCTGTCAGCAGCGAATCCGCCGTGCCATTGAAGGTACTCTGCGCCGCGGTCCCCGTCCTGTCGCCGTAGAACAGAACGCCTGAATAGCTGCCCGAAGTCGGCGCGCTAAGCTGCACGGACGCATTGCCATTCATGCTGACGGTTGAACTGCCCGACATGAAGATGGTCACTCCGCTGCCGGTAATGGCCGCGTTGGCGTTTATCTTGAAGTTGCCCTGGACGATATAGACGCCGGGCGAAAGCGTGACATTACCATTGAGGTTCATGCCACCGCAGTAGGTCCCGGGCTGGATTGTCTGCGTCGTTTTGTTGCCGTTAACATTCTTGCACGGATTGCTGGCCGCAGGCGTTGGCAGGTCGGCAAATGGATCGGCGGCAGGCAGTGCCTGGGTGATCGGGGCCGCGCAGACGGTGGTGACGGGATTGCTGAGAGAGACGCCGCCCGCCGATATCAGGCAATCGACCTGGAGGTGCGCCGAGCCCTGAAGATTGATGGCGTCCGGGGCGTTCGAATTGGTCATGATGACGCAGTGTGTGAAATTCACGCTGGTATTGCCGGAAAACTGTACAGCCTGCGGGGCGGTCGGATCGAGTGCGGTTAAGCAGGACTTCGAGGCATCGGTGATGAGGGCCACCGCTCTCGCCTGTTCGGGAACCTGGCTCTGCGTGAAGATCAAGGTGAACATCCGGTCGAGGTTCTGGCCGACGATCACCTCGACCGCTTTCTTCGCCGTATTCGGTCCCGACGCCGGCGGCGTGTTGACGACGATCGTGCCCGAGCCAAGGCCATTGGCGCCGGCCGACTGGGTCGCGGCCGCGACGATGCTCGGCTTGTTGGGACCCGAGATCTGTTCGAGCGCGCCGGCATAGGCGGCGGCATCGGCCATCGCCTGCAATCTCAGGCTGTTGTAGTACCAATACGAGGTCTCGACACCGAAGCCGGCGGAGCCGACAACGATCGGCAAGGTCAGGGCGAAGATCGTGGCAACATTTGCGCCGGTGCCCCGGCATATACCGTTTGCGATAAGTCGAATCCGGGTGAAGCAATTGAAGGCCATGACGTAGATTAGAAAGCACGCATATGTGAACGAATGGCTAAAAAGTTCAGTTCATTTTTTGTCAGCGATCTATTGTCCCCCAAAAGAAGGGGTTCGTTGGCTGATCGACGGCCATTGAAGGCAGCAAGACGACCAAAAAAACCCGTATCCCGCGTGGCGATAGTTTACTGTTTGCTAACAGCGCAATTGCAGAGACGGCGGCAAATGACCCGCTATGGGGCAATCGGCCGGCTCGCGTTCGCAATAGGACTTATGCGCGGCAAACCGGGACCAAGGTCCGTCTGGCGGGTTCATCGACGCCGTCGCATGATTTATCGAGCGGGACGGCCGACTCGAAGGATGGACCATGAAAAATCGAACCAATCTGCTCGCAGCGGTCGCGGCGCTCACACTTCTCGCCTCTTCGGCGTTTGCTGGTCCTGGCGGCAATGGCAATGGCGGCGGCAACGGCAACGGCGGTGCGAACGGCAACGGCGGGAATTCAGCTGGAGCTGGATCGCAGGGGCATGGAGCTGCGACATCCACGGCGGCAAAAGATCCTTCCACCAGCGGTTTGACAAAGGCGCTCAGCGTCGTGGCGACCACGCCGGCATCACCGCAGGCCACGCTGTCCCTGCAGGCAGCCCTGGACAAGCTTTTGGCCAAGAACGCAACTGAAGATCCGGCAGACACGACGGATGACTCATCTGACGAAATCACTGGCTCTACGGAATAGATAGCTTTGGGGTAGTGGCGCTTTGACGTGACACTCCTTGTGGCCCGCGCCGGTTCGCCGGTGCGGGCTTTTTTCATAGTCGCGTATCTTGGCGGCCGTGCGGGGCCGGCGCCAGCAAGTCACGGCGGCGAGAGCGACCGTCTTAGCGCGTCCCGCCTGCGATGCGTTCAGCTGGATACCATGCCGCTCGAACCCATGCAGCCATGCGGCGCTGCCCCATAGCCACGAAATTTGTTTCAAGCGGAAAGAATTGGCATCGTCTCCGCACCCATATCGGCCAACATCTCTCTCTGTACGGCCAGGAAGAACCTGCGCACCTCGTCGCCGGCTGCTGTTCTGTCCCTGCCGGATCCGGCAACGAGGTCGAGCAACTCCGACGCCTTGGCCCTCCAGAAGGAGGTGGCGGTCTCGCCATGCAGATTGCCTAACTTGGCGGCAACCTCCCTGACCAAGAATACCTGACGGTCGATCGGGAACGCACGAACTTTTTCTGAGGACATCTTCCGAACCATGAGACTGACGCAACGAATCAACCATTGCCAACAAGCAATGGCGTAGCCGGCAAGGTGGAAACGGATGCTTAACGGGGCAGACGCTGGTGCATCCTGGTGCGGGTTCGTCGGGGACGAGACAGGCGCAGTGGTACGCGTCGCCCCGTGCCTTCAAACGCGATCGTTGGCGTTGCAATCGGACAAGGCGAAACGGTGGCAGCCCTCAGGCCTGGAGCGCCCTCGACCCACCGCCGCGCCTGCGCGGCGTCATCATGTCCCTGGCCATCAGTCCGCTCGCCCGGCAAAACGCCATGAACGCCCGGCACGCGTCCTCGGTCTTGACCACGTCCACCGTGGCGCCAAAGCAGGCGTTGAACGCTTTCTGATAGATCGGGCCCTGACGGCGCGCCGGCCAGTCCTGGAGAAAATCGAGCGCCTGTTCGACCCCGTAGATCTCCTCGACTGGCAGGCCGGGCGCGGGTGCGATGCGCACCGGCACCTCGAATTGCAGTCTGTCCATTCCACATCTCCCGAACCGGCGTCACCGGGGCGGCAACGCCGTTCGTCGTCAAAAGCTGCTTTGACCGCTTTTGGTCGAGAAATGTGTCGTCACTTGGGATGACCAGAAAGGAAAACCGGGCAAAAACCGGATAGACGTCGCCCCATGCACGAGGAATTTCCCGAAGCGCGGCCGCGTTGGGCAGTTCTTCCTTGAACCTTCTGCCCTCAAGTGCCAAATCTGGGGAGATCTTCACATCGGCTCTCCTGCCGGGCCCTATCGCCTACACGGACAAAATGGTCACCTATCTCGACGCAGCCACGGCACCACTCAGAAACACCGGCCAGATCCGCCTCTATGGCGAGGAAGGCTTTGCTGGCATGCGCAAGGCATGCGATCTCACCGCGCGCTGCCTCGACGAGCTGGTGCCGATGGTCGAGCCCGGCGTCACCACCGAAACCATCGACCGCTTCGTCTTTGAATTCGGCATGGACCATGGCGCGCTGCCGGCGACACTCAACTATCGCGGCTACACGAAATCGTCCTGCACCTCGATCAATCATGTCGTCTGCCATGGCATCCCCGACAACAAGCCGCTCAAGGATGGCGACATCGTCAACATCGACGTCACCTACATCCTCGACGGCTGGCACGGCGATTCCTCGCGCATGTATCCAGTCGGCACGATCAAGCGCGCCGCCGAGCGCCTGCTCGAAGTCACGCATGAATGCCTGATGCGTGGTATTGCGGCGATCAGGCCCGGCGCCCGCACCGGCGCCATCGGTGCTGCCATCCAGACCTATGCCGAGGGCGAGCGCTGCTCTGTGGTGCGCGACTTCTGCGGCCACGGCGTCGGCCAGCTTTTCCATGATGCGCCGAACATCCTGCACTATGGCAGTGCCAATGAGGGCGTCGAGATGCGGCCCGGCATGATCTTCACCGTCGAGCCGATGATCAATCTCGGCCGGCCGCACGTGAAGGTTCTGTCGGACGGCTGGACCGCGGTGACGCGCGACCGCTCGCTGTCGGCGCAATACGAGCACACGATCGGCGTCACCGACACCGGTTGCGAGATTTTCACGCTGTCGCCAAAAAAGCTCGACCGTCCGGGCCTGCCGGCTTAGAGCGCATCTTGCCCGGCGGAGGCCGTCTATGCCGACTGCACATCCGCGGCATTCGGCAGGTCGATGGTGACGACCAGTCCGCTGGGCTGGTTGTCCTGCAATTCGATCCTGCCGCCGTGACCCTGGACGATGTCGGCAACGATCGAGAGGCCCAGACCGAAGCCATGCTTCGATGCAATGCCGCGCGACGCATCTTCCTTGAAGAATGGTTCGAAAACACGAGCACGTGCCGTCATTGGAATACCCGGCCCGTCGTCCCCTACCGTGATGCGCGCCGCCGTGCCGGTCGCTGTCAAGGCGACCGTGACATTGCCAGCGAATTTGACCCCGTTGTCGCAAAGATTGGCGATCGCACGCGCCAATGCATTGGGCTTGCACCAGCCCAGGAGCCGGTCCGGCCCAGAGTATGAGACAGGAAATCCGACATCGGAGAATTCGGCGCAGACGGTTTGCAGAACGCTGGCAATGTCGGCGCGCTGCAGCTTCTCCGTCGAAACATCGTTGCGCAGATAGGTTAGGGTCTCGTCGATCAGGATTTCGATGTGCTGGACATCGGACAGGATTGCGGTTCGGATTGGGCCATCATCCATGCGCTCGGCGCGAAGCCGCAGCCGCGTCAAAGGCGTGCGCAGATCATGACTGACGCTGCGCAACATGCGCGTGCGGTTTTCGATCATCGTGCGGATGCGCGTCCTCATCCTGTTCAGGGCGCGCGCCAGCCCTACCATTTCAATGGAGCCGTGTTCGACGAAGAGCTGGTCGCTATTCTCAATCTCGGCTGAACCGACTGCCGCCGAGATGCGCTTCAACGGATCCGTCACGGCCCAAACCGCAAACAGCCAGATCAGCACCGGCAAGGCGACGAAAGCCATGAACCTATAGAACGAGGCACGGACGAGGCCCGATGTCAGCCAGGAATCGGGCATGCCGAAATGGGCCAGGACGTCCCGCTGGTCCAGGTCGATGACAAACGCGTATCGGCCGCCGATCCTTATCCAGCGTCCGTCAACCGTCCCCCTGTCGATACGCAAAAGCCATTCGATACTTCGCCATTGCAGATAGGACTGGGGAATGCCGCGTATCTGGTCCTTGGGCAATATCTCGAAATCAAAGCCGGCCCGCTTTGCTGTCGCCAGAATTGCGCCACGCGCCTCCGCCGGCGTTTCTTGCAACAAGGCAGCAACAACGGCCGCACGCCTTGCGTTATCTTCCACGGCGGGAAGGTCGACATTCTCTATGAAACTCTCGACGACCGAACCGACGAACATGATCACGATCACCGCCATGAAAATGATCGCCACAAACTGCCCACGCACGGACTGTGGCAAGAAACGGCGGATGAAACCCCTCATGCTTCCTCCACCGTCGCGGTGAAGATGTAGCCACCCAACCGAACGGTCCTCAAAAGCACCGGATCGCGCGCGTCCTTTTCGATCTTCCTGCGGATCCGGCTGATATGGACATCGACGCTACGCTCGATCGGCCCCGCGAGCCCGGCGTGGGTTACGCCCAGAAGTTCCTCGCGCGAGAGAACCCGGCCTGCATTACGACAAAACGCAAGCAACAGGTCGAATTCATGCGTTGTGGTCGTAACCCGCGCATTGTTGGGGTCATGCAATTGCCGGCGTATGGGATCGAGGCGCCAGTCATTGAAACGAAGCACCTTCGACCAGTCCCGCTCGTCTGGAGCATAGGCTGTACGGCGCAGCAGCGCCCGTATCCTGGCCGTCAGTTCGCGCGCGCTGAACGGTTTCGTCACATAATCATCCGCGCCGATTTCCAGTCCGAAGATGCGGTCGATTTCCTCACCGAGCGCGGTCAACATCAGGATCGGAATGTTCGTTCCGGCACGAAGGCGGCGGCAGATATTGAGACCGTTTTCACCCGGCAGCATGACATCCAGCACGATGAGATCGAATTTCTGATTGCGAAGCGCGGCGTTCATCTGGACGCCGCTCTCGGCAATTTCCACGATCATGCCGTTATCGGTGAGTGTTTCACCCAGCATGCGTGCGATCTCGATATCGTCTTCGACTATGAGGATACGCGAACCTTGCTTCGCCGATCTGGATTCGGCGCTCAAATCGCTTTGGTGCCGTTGCTGCGCCATGTCGGAATTTGTCTAGCCTGCATTGATGCCTGGTAGGCGTCAGAACCGATATCCGACGAGAAGCATCCCTGAAGGCTGGAGCTTTTCGACGACAACAGGGCTGTCGGCAGCGTCACCCAAGAGAACGCCGACCCCCGCTTCGCCGCGCACCATCCAGTTCTCGTTGAGCATATATGTGGCGGAAATCGAAAAATCGGCGCGCTTCAACCCGGCGCCGGCGTCATAGCGCGCCAGACCCGAGCGAGCCGACTGTTCGGGCGTGACGCCAAAATAGGCCTGCATGTAATTTTCGTCGGCGAAGACGGCCGATGCGCTGGCGCCGATCACCAACGATTGGGACAGAGGTTGGGTCACCTCGATCCCCACCTTGCCCAACAGGCCATCGCTGCCGCCGATGGTCTTGTCCAATTGCGCGAAGATTTCAGCCGGGCCGAACTTCACCGCGGCCTTCGCACCGACCGTCGCGCCCGTGCCGACATCCCCCAATCCGCGGAGATGATCGGAGTCGTCTTCCTTACGACCCATCTCAAAGCCAAGCCGCGCGCTGAATTCGAACGGTCCTTGTCCATAGACGGCGATGTTGGCGCCTGTCGGATCGATCGTCACCGTGTCCAGGAATGTCGCCGTGACGAAAGGCACCGGCATGATCTTGAACTCGTCGCTGCCCTCATATTTGGGGACGATGATGGCGCCGCCGCCGAGCACGACATGCCAGTCGGACAGTTTCTGTTCGAAGCGCGCGAAACGGGAAGGCTCGGGCGGCAGGGTAAAACCATCGGAATTCACCGCAATGGCGTCTGCCGCCAGCGCGCCCTCTGAATGCGTTGAAAACAGGATTGCCATGGCCGCAAGAGATGCCCGGCCGGCAAATAGTCCAGAGTCAATTTTGGCGAACATGCGTGCTCCAGTATAGCGAGGCAATGAGCCTCCGATGGCGTCACCATGTCAGGTGAAAGTGGCCGCATGCGTTAAGTGATGTTAAGTTTTGTTGCGCAATCGTGGTTTCATCTTGCCGCTGTACAAGGAAGCTGGAGGCTGATAGCGGGAGCCCGCCACGACCTGTCGCGGATCGTCTCGTGATGGGCGAACACAACTGTTTCAATCCAGGCCGGAACGGTTCTAATGTCGGCGCCAGAGCAATGTGGGCGGCATATGGGCAACACAAGCGACGACGACGAGCGGAGTTTCTTCTCCGAAGCGCCGATGCGACCAGCTGCGAAAGCCAAGGCGGCGGTCGGCGAAAAGCCGCATTATCTCGGCCATCGCGACCGCCTGCGCGAGCGCTTTGCCTCGGCGGGTCCGGACGCCCTGCCCGACTATGAATTGCTGGAACTCCTGCTCTTTCGCCTGATTCCTCGTGCCGACACCAAGCCGGCGGCCAAGGCTTTGATCGCCCGCTTCGGCACATTGGCCGAAGTGCTCGGCGCGCCGGTTGGCCTGCTGCGGGAGGTCAAGGGCATCGGCCCGTCGGTAGCGCTCGATCTCAAGATCGTCGCGGCAACCGCTCAGCGCATGGCGCGCGGAGAGGTCCACGGCCGCGAAATCCTCTCGTCGTGGACGCAGCTTCTCGACTATTGCCGATCAGTCATGGCGTTCGAGGCACGCGAGCAGTTCCGCATCCTGTTCCTCGACAAGAAGAACGCGCTGATCGCCGATGAGGTGCAGCAGACAGGCACCGTCGACCATACACCTGTCTATCCGCGCGAAGTGGTCAAGCGCGCGCTCGAGCTCTCGGCGACCGCCATTATCCTGGTGCACAACCATCCGTCAGGCGACCCAACACCGTCGCGCGCCGACATCGAGATGACGAAGGAAATCATCGACGCGGGCAAGCGGCTGGGCATCGCCGTGCATGACCACATCATCATCGGACGAAAAGGCTATTCCAGCATGAAGGGCCTGCTGCTGATCTGAGTGGTGAGTTCCAAAAGGTGAGCGCCTGAGCAAGTCGTGCCGCCTTGGCCCGCGCTCCGGTCACGGCGGATCGGTGTTGCAGCTGCCGGCCACCTGGTTAACCGCTTCACCGAACCCGGCGAGGTTGAAATCGGCCTCGCCGCGTCCCGACAGCAGCCCGAAGCGCCACGAAAGCTGGAGCCGGTTCGCGGCAACAAGGCGCCTGATGCCATCGGCGCCATCGCGCACCAGCATCCTGCCGCGCGGCCCGACCGACCAGCTCTCATCGAACTTGCTGCTTTGGTCGAGCGTGACCGACATGGTGATCTTGCGGCTGGCCGAGACGCCGTCATTCAGTTGCAGCCATTCGGTCCAATGCGGCTCGCCGTTTGCCCGGCAGGCAATCGTCAGGATCGGGCTGTAGCTCAAGGCACCGCCACCGGTGATCAGCTTGTTGGTGGCATAGAGCGACGCCGTGACGAGGCCGTCCTCGCCCGTTTCGAACCGCCAATTGTCAAGCACGGCTTCGGCACGGGCAATGCCGCAGACCGAGACCAGGATCAACGCAACCGCGGCAGCGTGCCCCACTTCGACGAATAGCCTCAACACGTCCTCCAACAACCCAAGCGGCTGCAATAGAAGCGCAGATAATGATCAAAGCTTGGTCGCCACAGGCCGTCGTGCGCAAAGCGCACCGGCTGTTGCAGTTTGGCAACGAAAAAGGCCGCCTCGAGGGCGGCCTTCTCCTGTTCCAGTGAAATGCTGGTGTTATTCGGCGTCCTTGGCGGCCTTCTTCTTCGGCGCGGCCTTCTTCTTGGGCTCTTCGGCGTCGTCGGCCTTCTTCTCGTCGGCCTTCTTGGCGGCGGCTTTCTTCGCCGGCTTCGCCTTGACGGCGGTTTCGTCCTCCTCGTCGTCGGCCATCAGCTCTTCCTTGCTGACCTTGACGTCGGTAACCGAAATCTGGCCGAGCAGATGATCGACCACCTTCTCCTCGAACATCGGCGCCCGCAGCGTGTTCAACGCTTCCGGGTTGTTGCGGTAGAATTCGAAGACTTCCTGCTGCTGGTTGCCCGGATAGCGGCGCACCTGCTCGAACAGGCCGCGCTGCAGCTCTTCGTCCGATACGGTGACGCCGGCCTTCTCGCCGATTTCAGCCAGCACCAGGCCGAGGCGCACGCGGCGCTCGGCGAGACGCAGATACTCGGCACGTGCCTCTTCTTCCGTCGTCTCTTCGTCGGCGAAAGTGCGTCCGGCCGCTTCCAGGTCGCGATTGACCTGCGCCCAGATGTTGTTGAACTCGGCCTCGACGAGCTTCGACGGAGCCTCGAACGAGTAGGACGCGTCGAGTTGGTCGAGCAGCTGGCGCTTGACCTTCTGGCGCGTCATGGCGCCGAACTGGTTCTCAATCTGGCCGCGCACGACGTCGCGCAGGCGCTCCAGCGACTCCAGGCCGAGGTTCTTGGCGGTCTCGTCGTTGATTTCGAGCGCGCCGGGCTGGGACACTTCCTTGACGGTGACGTCGAAGGTCGCTTCCTTGCCGGCAAGATGCGCCGCCTGGTAGTTTTCCGGGAAGGTCACGGTGACCTGCTTTTCGTCACCAGCCTTGGCGCCGACAAGCTGATCCTCGAAGCCGGGGATGAACTCCTTCGAGCCCAGCACCAGCGGCTGATCGGTGCCGGCGCCGCCGCTGAAGGCCTCGCCGTCGATCTTGCCGACATAATCGATGGAGACGCGGTCGCCAATGGCGGCCTTGCCGGTCTTCGGCTCGTAGCTGCGCGCCGATTCAGCAACGCGCTGGACCTGCTCGTCGATCTCGGTATCCGGCACGTCGAATACCTGGCGTGTCACCTTGATGTCGGAAAAGTCCTTGATCTCGATCGCCGGAATGATCTCGTAGTTGAGGCGGAATTCGAAATCGGCGCCGCCGGCCAGGATCTTCTCGGCTTCCTTCTCGTCCTCGGTCATGATGACTTCGGGCTGCATGGCAGCCTTTTCGCCGCGCCCGGTGATGATCGAACGGGTCGAATCGTTGAGGATCTCATTGACCACTTCGGCCATGAACGACTTGCCGTAGACCTTGCGCAGGTGCTGCACCGGCACCTTGCCGGGACGGAAACCGTTGATGCGGACCTTGTTCCTGGCATCCGAAAGCCGCGCCATCAGCTTGGCTTCCATGTCACCGGCCGGCACGGTGATCTTGATCTCGCGCTTGAGACCGGAGTTGAGCGTTTCGGTGACCTGCATCGTAAAACCTTTGTTTTCACCAATGAGACTGCACGGCCTCTGCCGTTTACAGCCTGCCGGTATATTCTTGCCGGGAATGGCTTTTGGTACGGAACCTGGCGATTTGACCGAAAAAACGGCTCAAACTCTCCCAAACTGCGTTCCAAAATGTGAATAAGTTCTTGTTTTTCCTACTTCTTATCACATTCTGTAGAAGCGGATCGTCGCGTCCCGTCACATTTGACACGCCTTTTGTCACAGGCGAGGCTAATTTTCAACAGTCTTCGCATTTCGGCGAATAACCAACATTTTGGTCCTAACCCAACATCTCGTCTCTGACATTGACAGAATGATGGCTACATGGGATTGCCGGTTCATGCGGATGTGGCGGAACTGGTAGACGCCCTGGATTTAGGTTCCAGTGCCGAAAGGCGTGGGGGTTCGAGTCCCTTCATCCGCACCACCCTTCGCTCTTCGAGATTCCGGTGGCAGGCCACCTTGGTTGAAACGTGCAGCCTTGGCCATCCCGCTGATAAAGCGCGGGGCGGCAAGGCTTTGCCGCCTATTTCCTTACAATCCACTCCAGCAAGTCGGGATCGACCGTCGCAACGCCGGTGAATTCACGGATCATCAGCAAAGCAAATTCCTGCCATCGATCTTCAGGGATATTCTCTTCGATGATTGCTTTATGGAAAGCGCTTCGCAGGATGTCGCTGTCGAGCGCCGACACGCGGCAAAGTTCAAGATCCTGATCCATGATGCGAGCCTCCCATCCACGGGCGGGAGCACAACCGCACTCAATCACCGATGCCCACTACCCTCGCCCTGTGACATTGGGGATTCTAATCCGTCAGATGCTGGATTCAATGCGATGTACGGTTTCGTACCAATCGCAAAACTCGGCATTTTCGTTTCGACTCGGAACTTTTTAGCTACGGCTAATGTTAATGACAGCGGTACATCCTTCGGGAGATAGGGGCATGAATAGGCGCCTAGTACTCTTTTCCGCGGTCACAGCAGTGTTCATCGCTGCTGGACCATTACCCCTCACCTCCGCTCGCGCTGATGAACCGCAATCGGCGGGAGACGTTCGAGCGGCAATGCGAAAGCTTTGGGAGGATCATATCACTTATACGCGCAATTACATTATCAGCGCACTCGCTGGCCTTCCGGGTTCAGATGAGGTTGCCAAGCGCCTTCTGCGGAACCAGGATGACATCGGCGACGCAGTAAAACCTTACTACGGTGATGCGGCAGGTCAAAAACTGGCGATGCTGTTGAAGGACCACATCAAGATTGCAACGGACGTGGTCAAAGCGGCCAAATCAGGCAGCAAAAACAAGCTCGCGGCGGCTCGGAAGAAATGGACAGGCAATGCTGACGACATTGCCATATTTCTCAGCAAGGCCAATTCGAACTGGTCCGAACAAGACCTGAAGGAAATGCTGCACAAGCATCTGGAGCTGACGACCGGCGAGGTCGTTGGCCGGCTGAAAAAGGATTGGGCGGCGGATATCAAGTCCTATGACGAAGGCCACGTTCATATGTTGAAGTTCGCTGACATGCTGACGGACGGTATCGCCAAACAGTTCCCTGACAAGTTCAACGGCTGACTGCCGCGAGGCATGGTACGGTTTTGCTTCGCCGCGTAGCGATTTTACCCGGGCGGCATCTGCATCTACGCCGCGAACGCTCTCCCCGTGAACCACTCGGCCAGCTTTGCCAGCTCCGGCCCCAGCACGCGATCGTCGCCGACAGGCGGCACGATATTTCTGATTTCATCGACGAATGACCGCAGTGCCGGCGGCGGCGCGCGTTCGGTGACGTGCAGCGCCTGCGAGGCCATCATCGCCAGCATCGCCATGGCGGCATCGACGCAGCGGCCGGCGGTCGCTTCCTTGGTCCAGGCGAAGAACGCCGTCGTGGCGACATCGTCCTGTCCAGCACCGGCCGATTCCGCTCCAGGGATGAAGGTGCGCTGTGCCGCCAGCTTGGCCTGCTCGAGATAGCCGGTGATCGCCATCGGCACATAGCCGACATTGCCGTGGCCGTCGCTGTCGGCCGAGTGCCGTCCGGTCATCAGGAGATCGGGCAGCAGCGACACCTTGCCGTTGAGGAGTTTTGAGGCGTGGCGGTCGCAGAGCAGGCAGATATCGGCCCATATCGCCGCCAGATCGTCCAGCGCCGGCGTCGCCATGGCATTGTGATAGCCGCCGGTGCTGATGCAGCGGCCGAGCGGATGTGCGTCGTCGGGAGGGATGTAGACCGGATTGTCCGATATGGAAGCCAGCGACACCGTGGCCGCTCGCTCCGCCGCCGACAGCGCTCGATGCGCCTGACCGAGCACGCGCGGCACGATGCGGTAGCTGACCGGCGCCTGATAGTTGCGCCGCCCATCGCCGGCGCCGACCAGAAACTCCCGCAACCCCTGGAGGGCCGCCGCTTCATGTTCATCACCCCAAAGCGTGTCGAGGGCCGTATCGTAGTGCTCGAGCGGGGCGCGAAACGCTTCGATCGACAGCGCGAATACTTTTTGGGCCATCCCGATACGGCGGCGTGCCGCGAGCGCTGCGTCGGCCACCAGAGCAGCGGCGCAGGGCGAGCCGTTGATCAGCGAGCCGCGCTCCTTGACCTCCAGGTCGAAGCGCGTCGAAAGCTCGGCAAACAGCGGATAGAGCGCCAGGATTTCGCCGGCGCCGCCCTGGCCGGAAACCGGCACCATCGGCATCGGGCGGCCATCGAGCATTGCGGCCACGGCAAGCGCGATGCGCGGCGTGGTGGCGGCGTTGCCCTCGATGAAGTTCGTCAGGCGGGCAAGCACGATCGCCCGGACCACTCGCTCCGGCAGCGGGTCACCGAACGAGGTCGCGGCGGCGAACGCCTTGATGCGCGCATGGCGGTCCCGCTCATCGAGTTCGAGCCTGCGGCTCGCCAGCTCCCCCATGGCGGTGGTGACGCCATAGATGACTGGTGGCGGATCGGTTTCAATCAGCTTGAGGAACGAGGCACGGCATTCGGCGATGCGCCGCAGGGCCTTCTCGCCGATCTCCACCGTATCCTTCTTCCAGGCGACGCGGAAAACAGTGTCGAGGTTGATGTCCTCACGCGTCGACAAGGTAACTGGCATGCTTCACACCACGGCAAACAAGGACATTAATAAAGCGGTTCCTCGAACAGCGTCTTGTCGCCGTCCACCAGCGCCTTGATCTGCGCGGTGCCGTCGCCGGCGAGCGCGAGGCGGATGCCGAACGGACGCACCCGCATGTCGTTCTGGATCGCCATCCCCTCGCCTTCCGGCAGATAGAAGCGCTCAATGCCGTAGTCCGGCGCGATGGTCATCGCTTCGCCGCGAAGATCCCAGCCCTCGGTGACATGGCCGGATATGTCAGCCTCGTCGGCAGCGGCCGGCGTTGGCGGCTTGCCGAGCCAGGCAGTCGTCGGCTGCCAATAGCCGTCGGCGCCCTTCTTCAACCGGACGACAATCGACGTATCGTCGCTGGAAAATTTGTCGGCCGGAATGTCAGCGATCATTTTCACCGGTATCCGCGAAATCTCGTAGCCGAGGATAATGTAGTCGCCGCGCAGGAGGTCGCGCGGATCGACGGGCTCGATCTTCAGCAGCACTTCCTTGCCGTTGCGCAGGATCGCCGCTCGGCCGGCGATGATCCAGTTCAGGAAGCCTATCTGGACAAGCGCCAGCACCAGCGCCGAGATAACAAGTCTTTTCCCGGCGATCATGCCGTGGCTCCCGTGGTGATTGGGCCCTTCATACGCTTTTCCACGCGAATGATGACCAGCGCAAGGATGCCGAGCAGCACCGCCGCGGCCAGGAAGAAGCCGGCCGTATCGAGCATCGATTGCAAGGTCACCACATAGATGATGGCGAGTTCGAAGGCGAAGCCGGCATAGGCAAGCCAGCGCAACCCACGGCTCTCCCGTCCTGCCAGCACGACTGCCGCGACGATGCCGGCAAGAGCGACCACCGAAGCAATGGCGAAACCGCTGTTGTAGCTGCTCTCGTCGGCCAGTTCGAACTGGATCATCGCCAGGCCGGTGAGGAAGCCGAGCAACGCGTGCAAGGGCAAGCGGCCGCCAAGCTGCACGATCCTGTCGGCCGGGCCCGGCGCGAAGACAGAAGCCGCAAACAGCAGCGCCGCGACGACGACCAGCGGGATCGCCACCTGCAGCGTATCGTGGTTGGAGACCAGCAGCACCAGATAGAACAGCACCGACAGGATGATCAGGTGCCGCGCCGGCTGGCTGCGGGTCCAGAACGAGACGGCAAACAGCACGATCGCCATGGGGACGAAGGCATGCGGAAATTCGCTGCGGCTGTAGTAATCGAAGCCCTTAAGAAACAGCCAGGCATCGGCGATGCCGACAGAAGCCACCGTCAGCGGGTTCGAACGCAGCGCCACCGCCGCCAACGCCGTGCCGGCGCCCCAGGTGATCAGGGCCGATGCCTCGTCGCCGGACAGATGATACATCTGGCTGATCAGTGCGATCGAGCCGCCGAAAGCCGCCGCCGCCACGATCCACAGCGCCTCGCCAATCGCCGCATGGTCGCGGGTCTTCAACAGCGCGCCACCGACGTAGCCGCCAAGGATGACCACGAACAGTGCCGCCACGCGCGCCAGCCGCGGGATCGCGTCCCAGTTGGCGGCGACGAAAATCAGGATGGCGGCGCCGAACAACAAGGCAGCCAGCATCGCCAGGATCGAGCCGAAGCTGAGCGACTCGCGCTCGTTGGCCTCGACATCGCGCGCCAGGGATTCGGCAATGGTGGCGTCGATCAGCCCGGCTTGCCGCCACCGCGCGATATCCGCCCTGACCCGCGACGAATAACTCGCCATGCCACTTCTCCCCCGGTTTGGTCTTTTTTTCAGCCGACCCGGCCAAACCGTTGACGCAACGGCATTTTCCGATTCGGGTTTCTTTGTGTCAGGTCCGTGAACGCGCGTTAATGCTGCATTGCACAATTTGCATTGCTGCCATGCAGCCATAGCGCTTTTAAATCGATATAGGCCCGCCTATCTATGGTTCGTACACAAACGGAATGATCCGCAAGAAAGACGAAACGAGAACTACCATGAACCTGATCCGCAACTACCGCAACTGGCGCCGCTACAGGGACACCGTGTCCGAGCTGAGCCGCCTGAGCAATCGTGAACTGACCGACCTCGGCATCAGCCGCAGCGACATTCCTTACGTCGCTCGCAAGGCGGTCTAATTCTTCGGACCGCGAATGGTCCGAACCAGTTTTGAAAAAGAGAACGACAATGAACCTGATCCGCAACTATCGTAACTGGCGCGTTTATCGCGAGACGGTTACCGAGCTGGGTCGCCTTTCGAACCGCCAGCTGCATGACCTCGGTATCGTCCGCGACGAAATCAAGGTCATCGCCCGCCGGGCGATCTAACCAGAATTTCGCCAGGGTCGACCTCCTCCCCGACCCTGACGAATCCGGTCAACCTTCACCTCCTCCCGAGGGTTGACCACCAAAACGGCGCCCGCCGCACCTCCTCCCGCGGCGGGCGTTGTTTCCCCGGAGCAAAACGAATTTTGCCCAAAAGGTTTCGCTCCTTTTCAAACTGCGAAAGAGATTTCGTCAAAGCCGACCTCCTCCCCGGCAATGACGAATAGGCCCGACCTTCACCTCCTCCCGAAGGTTGGCCATCAAAACGGCGCCCGCCGCACCTCCTCCCGCGGCGGGCGCTGTTTCCCCGGGGCAAAAACGAATTTTGCCCCAGAGGTTTCGCCCCTCGTAAAAACAGCGAAAGAGATTTCGTCAAAGCCGACCTCCTCCCCGGCAATGACGAATACGGTCGGCCTTCACCTCCTCCCGAGGGTCGACCCCAAAAACGACACCCGCCGGACCTCCTCCCCCGGCGGGTGTTGTTGTATTCAGAGGTTGCTTCCCTGAGCTGTTGTTTGCCCCGCACCACGCACGGCAATTGCAATCGCCGCATCAAGCGATTATTCCGGCGCTCATGAGCAAAAATCCCATCCACATCATCGGCGGCGGCCTCGCCGGTTCCGAAGCCGCCTGGCAGGCAGCACAGGCTGGCGTTCCCGTCATCCTGCATGAAATGCGGCCCGTTCGCGGCACCGATGCACACAAGACCGATAGCCTGGCCGAGCTGGTCTGCTCCAATTCCTTCCGCTCCGACGACGCCGAAAACAACGCCGTCGGCCTGTTGCACGCCGAAATGCGGCTGGCCGGCTCGCTGATCATGAGCGCCGGCGATGCCAACCAGGTACCTGCCGGTGGTGCGCTTGCCGTAGACCGCGACGGATTCGCAGACGCGGTAACGAAAAAACTCGAAGCGCACCCGCTGATCACCATCCAGCGCG
This sequence comes from Mesorhizobium sp. M1396, assembly GCF_040317725.1. Taxonomy (NCBI): domain Bacteria; kingdom Pseudomonadati; phylum Pseudomonadota; class Alphaproteobacteria; order Hyphomicrobiales; family Phyllobacteriaceae; genus Mesorhizobium; species Mesorhizobium sp. M1396. The sequence goes on from NZ_JAMYLA010000056.1 coordinate 16,949, forward strand.
AGGAAGTGCCGGGCCTGCCACCGGCGGATTGGGACCAGGCGATCGTCGCCACCGGTCCGCTGACCGCGCCATCGCTTGCCCAGTCGATTGCGGAAGCGACCGGCGCCGATGCGCTGGCTTTCTTCGACGCCATCGCGCCGATCGTCCATTTCGACACGATCGACATGGATATTTGCTGGTTCCAGTCGCGCTACGACAAGGTCGGACCCGGCGGCACCGGCAAGGACTACATCAATTGTCCGATGGACAAGGACCAGTACCTTGCCTTCGTGCAAGCGCTGGTCGATGGCCAGAAGACTGAATTCAAGCAATGGGAAGGCACGCCCTATTTCGACGGCTGCCTGCCGATCGAGATCATGGCCGAGCGCGGCGTCGAGACGCTGCGCTACGGGCCGATGAAGCCGATGGGGCTGACCAATGCGCACAATCCGACGGTGAAGGCCTATGCCGTCGTCCAGCTACGGCAGGACAATGCACTGGGCACGCTCTACAATATGGTCGGTTTCCAGACCAAGCTGAAGCATGCCGAGCAGGTGCGCGTGTTCCGCACCATTCCGGGTCTCGAAACCGCCGATTTCGCCCGCCTCGGCGGCCTGCATCGCAACACCTACATCAACTCGCCGACCTTGCTCGACGCTTCGCTGCAGCTGAAGTCGCGCCCCGGCCTGCGCTTCGCCGGCCAGATCACCGGCTGCGAAGGCTATGTCGAAAGCGCCGCGATCGGCCTGCTCGCCGGGCGCTTCGCTGCCGCCGAGAGGCTCGGCCATGCACCATCGCTGCCGCCGCTCACCACGGCGTTCGGCGCGCTGCTCAACCACATCACCGGTGGCCACATCGTTTCGGATGACGAACCTGGAAAACGCTCCTTCCAGCCGATGAATGTCAATTTCGGCCTGTTCCCGCCCGTGGAGGCGCCGAAGACCGAAGGCAAACGCATGCGCGGCAAGGACAAAACCGTTGCCAAGCGCCACGCCATCACATCGCGCGCACGCGCCGATTGCCGGCAATGGCTGGGATTGGCGGCGCAAACAGCCGAAGCAGCTGAGTAGCCAGCTTCCTCCCTGAGTGGACCTTAGGCGTTCGCGCTCACCTCCGGCATGATTGACGTTTACGTCAAAGTGCTGGCCAGCCCTTGCTCGCGCGACGCAACAACAGCCAATGCCGGCGCAAGGCCGACAGCCGCGCCACGCCGTCGAGCGGCGAGCCGCGCTCCATTTTCGTGAGGTAGGCGCGCGACAGGGCCAGCGGCAGAAATGCCGGGCGCAGCGAGACCGGCAACGCCGCAGCGCCTTGCTCAAAGGCGGTGAGATGCTCCCGCGCCAGCGCCATCATCGCCGCCACCGCGCGTTTGGCGCCAAGACCACCGTCGGCAGTGACGAACTCTGCCGGCGACGATCCCGCCGCGGCAAGGATATCGGCCGGGATAAAACACTGCCCGCGTTTGCGGTGCAGCGGCAATAACAGCAACAGGCCGGTCATCGCCTGCGCGCAGCCCGCCCTGCCCGCCAGTTCGGCAAAGCGTGGCGCCTCGCCAGGGTCGAGCAGCATCGCCGCAAGCTGGATGAGCGCCGCGGCCGTCTCGCCGCAATAGCCCTCCAGATCGGTGCGCGACGGCATCGGGTCGTCGTAGAGGTCGAAGATGCGCGCATCGAGCATGTTCTCGAAGGCCGGCTTCGGCAGGTTGAATGTCGCTATGGTGGCATTCAAGGCTTCGGCTATGGGGTGGCCGGCGCCCGCTTCCCCGCCGGCGGCAATGACATCGCGCCACCATTGCAGGCGCACCTCGCCCGGCAACGCTTCATGGATGCGATCGCGGATGCCTGCGATCTCGGCATTGAAGGCATAGAGCGAAAACAGCGCGTCGCGCTTGTCCGCCGGCGCGTAAAGGGCGGTCAGATAGCGGTCGTGATCGGCGGCGCGCACCGCGTCCATGACAATTTTGGCATTCTGGGACATCTCAGTCGACGGCGATGAGCGCGGCGGCCACGGCGCGCTCTTCCGCCAGAAGGACATTGTAGGTCCGTACCGCTGCACCGGTCGACATCGGGTCGGACGCAATGCCGGCCGCCTTCAGCGCGGCCCGCAGTGCGGCGGGCAATGGCCTGAGATCCCTGCCCATGCCGACCAGCAGGATCTCGATCCTGTCGGCTTGCGCCAGCAGCTTGTCGAAATCCGCTACCGTCAGCGCCAGAGGATCCGCCGGTTCCCAGCCATGGATGCCGGATGGCAGGCAGAGCAGCGAGCCGCGATGCGACATGTCGGCAAAGCGGAACCCGCCATTGCCGTAGGCTTCGATCGGCGCTCGACCGGGAAAATGCGCCTCGCGGATGACGATGCCTTTGCTGGTCACCGTTTTGTCACCCCTTGCGGGCGGCGCGTCAGGTCGCGACCGCCTTGCCGCCGCCGGCCGGCTTCTCCTCGTCGGCCGTAGCTTGCGGCCGCAGCTTGAACAGGATCAGCAGCGGTGCTGCGATGAAGATCGACGAATACGTGCCGAAGACGACGCCGAACAGCATCGCCATGGTGAACGAGCGGATCACCTCGCCGCCGAAGAGCACCAGTGCCAGCAACGCCAGGATCGTCGTCACCGAGGTCAGCGTCGTTCTCGACAGCGTCTCGTTGATGGCGTTGTTCAAGAGTTGCGGCAGCGGCATCCGCTTGTATTTTCGCAGATCCTCTCGAACACGGTCATAGACCACGATCGTATCGTTCAGCGAATAGCCGATGATGGTCAGGATCGCCGCCAGCGATGACTGGTTGAATTCGAGCCCGGAGATGACGAAGAAGCCAAGTGTCATGACCACATCGTGCACCGTCGCCACGATGGCGCCGACCGCGAACTGCCATTCGAAACGGAACCAGACATAGATCAGGATACCGAGCAGCGCGATCAGCATGGCGATCGTGCCTTGCTTGGCGAGCTCGCCCGAGACGGTCGGTCCCACCACTTCGACGCGGCGGAAGTCATAACTGTCCTGCAGTTCGCCGCGCACCTTGTCGATGACGGTCTGCTCGGCATTCTCGCCGCCATCCTGCGTCCCGACACGGATCAACACGTCATTCGGCGTACCGAACTGCTGGACTTGCACCTCACCGATGTTGAGTTCGGTCAGCCGCGCGCGGAGGTCCGCGAGGTCGGCATTGCCGCTCTTGGCCTGAACCTCGATCAGCGAACCGCCCTTGAAGTCGATGCCGTAGTTGATGCCGACCGTCATGAACAGCACCACCGACAGGATCGACAGCGCGCTTGACAGCGTGAACGTCCAGCGACGGATTCCCATGAACGGAATTTTCGTGCCGGGCGGGACGAAGGTCACCGGCGCACGCGGCAACTCCTTCGGGCGAGCACGGCGCAGCCAGATCGAGACCAGCAGACGGGTGAAGGTGAACGCGGTGAAGACGGTCGTCAGGATGCCGATCGCATACGTGATGGCAAAGCCCTTCACCGGTCCGGTACCGAGATAGAACAGAACCACGGTCGCTATCAGCGAGGTGATGTTGGAATCGACAATGGTCGCCAGCGCCTTGGTAAAACCGGTGTCGATCGCCTGGATCACCGAGCGGCCGGCACGCCGCTCCTCGCGGATACGCTCGTAGATCAGCACGTTGGAATCGACCGCCATGCCGATGGTCAGCACGATACCGGCGATACCTGGCAAGGTCAGTGTCGCGCCGAGCAGCGACAGCAGCCCGACGATCATCGCCACGTGCACCGCCAACGCGATGTTAGCGAGGAAGCCGAGCAATCCATAGGCAACGAACATGAACACGACGACCAGGATCGAACCGATGATGCCGGCGACCTTGCCGGCATGAATCGAATCCTGACCGAGACCCGGGCCAACCGTACGCTCTTCGATCACCGTCAGCGTCGCGGGCAAGGCGCCGGCGCGCAGCAGCACGGCAAGGTCGTTGGCGCTCTGAGCGGTGAAGTTACCCGAGATCTGGCCGGTGCCGCCGAGGATCGGCTCACGGATCTGTGGCGCCGAGATCACCTGATTGTCGAGGATGATGGCGAACAGCTTGCCGACATTCTGTGAGGTCGCCTGACCGAAGCGCGCGGCACCCTTCGAATCGAAGCGGAACGAGACCACTGGCTCATTGTTCTGCGAATTGTATGTCGCCTGCGCATCGACGAGGTTTTCACCCGAAACGATGACGCGGTTCTCGATCAGATACGGGACCGGCGGATCGTCCTGCGAATAGAGCACCGACGAACCGGCGGGCGGACGGCCGTTGAGCGCGTCCTGCACCGGCATCGACTGGTCGACCATCTGGAAGGTCAGCTTGGCGGTCTGACCGAGTATCTCCTTCAGCCGCTGCGGGTCCTGAAGACCCGGTACCTGGACAAGGATACGGTCGTCGCCCTGCCGCTGCACGATGGGTTCGGTCGTGCCGAGTTCGTTGACGCGGCGCTCGACCACCTCGATCGACTGCGTCAGCGCCGTCGATGTGCGGTATTTGATGCCGGCGTCGGTGACGTTGAACTTGAGCAGGCCGGGCTCGGAATCGTCCAGCGTCATTTCCTGGATGGAGCCGCCGGTGAACAGGCCGGCAGCGACCGGATCGGTCAGCGTCTTCAGTGCTGTCTTGGCGGCATCGACCTGAGCGGGATCGGTGATGCGGACCTGCAAGGTCCGCCCCGTGCCGGCAAGGCCAGTATAGCCGATCTTGGCGTCGCGCAGCAGCGTGCGGATTTCGTCGCGCGTCGTCTCCAGCCGGTCCTTGATCAGATCGTTCTGATTCATCTCCAGCAGGATGTGCGAGCCGCCCTGCAGGTCGAGGCCGAGCGTCATCTGCCGCTTCGGCACCCAGTCGGGAAGCTTGGCCAAGGTGCTTGCGGGAATGAGATTGGGCGCGGCGAGGATCACTGTGATGGCCACGGCCACCCAGATCAGGATCATCTTGAAGCGCGAAAAATACAGCATATGGCGTCGTCCGTCAGGGCATGCTGGCGGATCGCTCCGCCTAAAATTGGATTATTTCTTGGCGTTCTGGTTGGCCACCGGCTCGCCCTTGACGCGCACATCGGCGATCGTCGAACGCAGCGCGGTCACCTTGGTGCCGCCGCCGAGGTCGATCTCGAGCTCGTTATCGTCGATCACCTTGGTCACCTTGCCGACGAAACCACCGCCGGTGACGACCGTATCGCCCCGACGGACCGCCGCCAGCATCTCGCCGCGCTTCTTCAGCTGCGTGCGCTGCGGCCGGATGATCAGAAAATACATGATCACGAAAATCAGGACAAACGGCAAAATGCTGATGAACATGTCGGGAGAGGCGCCGATACCTTGGGCGTATGCCGGTGTCACGAACATCGAGGTACTCCTGAATTGGAAAACAGCCGCCAAACCGTAATTTGGCGGCCCCTTGAAATTTGGCCGGAATATAGTCGGTAAAGTTGTCAATGCAACTGCGCGGCCAGCCAAATCGGCTGCTTTTCCGGCCTGTTGAGCCGTGTTAGAGCATGATCGCGAAAAGCGCGAGCCGGTTTTGCGAAAAGATCCCGCTCGAACAAAAGGTTGCAACCGGTTTCGAACCCGACGCAATCGGGCAGGCTCACGCTCCCGCACGTCAAAAACGAGAAAACAAAAGACCGACATGACCGACAGCAGCATTGAAGCCTTGAACCAGAAACTCGACCGGCTGATCGAGGCGGTGAGCCGCCTCGCCGCACCGCCGGTGCCCCAAACCGACCTCGGCGAGGCCGATTGCTTCGTCTGGCAGGCCGATCCGGGCTATCTGGAGCCGGTGCGCAAGGTCAACCGCGTCGACATCGGCCTGATCCGTGGCGTCGACCGCGTCCGCGACATCCTCGTCGACAACACCGAACGCTTCGCCGCCGGCTATCCAGCCAACAACGTGTTGTTGTGGGGCGCGCGTGGCATGGGCAAATCGTCGCTGGTCAAGGCCGTGCATGCGGAGATCAACGCCAAGGCCAAGTCCGACCTGCCGTTGAAGCTGATCGAAATCCACCGTGAGGACATCGACACGCTGCCGAAGCTGATGGGCTTGCTGAAGGCGGCCCCCTTCCGCTTCATCCTGTTTTGCGACGACCTCTCCTTCGACCACGATGACACCTCCTACAAGTCGCTGAAGGCAGCGCTCGAAGGCGGCGTCGAGGGCCGCCCGGTCAATGTCATCTTCTACGCCACCTCGAACCGCCGGCACCTGTTGCCGCGTGACATGATCGACAATGAGCGCTCGACCGCCATCAACCCGTCCGAGGCGGTCGAGGAAAAGGTATCGCTGTCCGACCGTTTCGGCCTGTGGCTCGGCTTCCACAAATGTTCGCAGGACGAGTATCTCGACATGATCGACGGCTATGTCCGCCATCATGGCTTGGACATGAATCCCGAGCAGTTGCGCGCCGAAGCGCTTGAATGGGCAACGACACGCGGCAGCCGCTCGGGCCGCGTCGCCTGGCAGTTCACCCAGGACCTGGCCGGACGGCTCGGCAAGCCGCTCAAGGATTGATCTGCCCGCAACCAACTGAAAAAGCCCGCCCCTTGCGGAGCGGGCTGAGCCGGCGGGCGGACTGGAGGTCAGACGTCCCGCAAATTGCTTTTTTTCTTCTATTCGAGATAGCCCCCGACTATTCGAGATAGCCGGACGGATCGACCGGGGCCGAATTCTTGCGCACTTCGAAGTGCAGCTTCGGCGAGTCCGTCGTTCCGCTCATGCCCGACAGCGCGATTTCCTGGCCGCGCTTGACCTTCTGGCCGCGCTGCACCTCGATCGAGCTGGCGTGGCCGTAGACGGTGACCAGGCCATTCTCGTGGCGCACCAGCACCGTGTTGCCGAATTCCTTGAGGCCGTCGCCGGCATAGATGACGACGCCATTCTCGGCCGCCTTGACCGGCGTTCCTGTCGGCACGGCGATGTCGACGCCGTCCTTGCCCGACCCGAACCCGGAAATCACGCGGCCGCGCACCGGCCAGCGCATCTTGCCGATGCCGGTGGCGTCAGGCGCGACGGCGTCATCGTCCTCGGCCTGCTGGATGACTTTCGAATCTTTCTTCGGCGGCGTGTAGGACGCCAGCGTTTCCGACGGCGTGACCTTTGCGGCGGGCTGGGTGGTGGCCGTGGTCACCGGATCGATCTTGGCCGGCTTGGCGCTGGCGACGGTCGCGGTCCCACCGGCCGGCACCTTCAAGGTCTGGCCGATCTTGAGCAATCCATCCTGCATGCCGTTCGCCTGCTTGATCGCAACGACGCCGACGCCGGTCTTCCTGGCAATCGACGAAAGCGTATCGCCCGACTGGACCGTGTAGGTCCCAGCCGCGTTGGTCGCCTTGGCCGCGGCAATCTGCGGCTTGGGCTCCTTGGGCTGGTTTGCGGCGGCTGAGGTGTCGACCTGAGCGGCGGACTTGCCCTCCTTCAGCTTCGGCTGCTGCGGCAGCACCGCGACCTTTTCTGGTGCCGTGGCCGGCTGATCGTGCTTGCCGTCTTTCGCCGGCTTGGCATCGGCGACTTTCGGCTCGCCCTTGCTCGAATAGGCATAGGCCGGGATGATCAGCTTCTGGCCGGTCTTCAGCCCCTTGGTCGCGCTCAGCCCGTTGACCTTCATGATCACGTCGGACGGTACCTTGTAACGTTGCGCCAGGCCGCCGATCGTTTCGCCGTCCCGAACGACAATCTCGGTTGCATGCGGCTTACCAGAGGGCGCCACGCGGGGTTCATCGGGCTGGGCAACCTTGAAGGGCGATGCGGCCGGAGCGACGGTGCCGGTCGTGGTCCTGTCAACATGCGGTGCCGGAGCCAAAGCGGTGCGCATCGGCTTCGCGGCGGGCGCCAGTGCGGGAGCCGGCTGCGCCTGGGCAACGGGCGGCGGCAATGGCCGCGTCGAAACCGGATCGAGGCTGGAGCGGCTGACCGACTGTGTGTGGCTGCCATCGATGGGAGCGGCCGCGACATCACCCGGATAGGGCTGCTGCACGGCATCCTGCTTGTTGATGATGGTGCGCTGATTGTTGGTCGAGGATGTAAAGACGTCGTCGACGCCATTGAATCGCGAAACCTGGGAACTGCACCCCGCCGCAGCACCGGCGACCATGAGGACAGCGCAACCTCGCAGCAGGTTGCGTCCGTTTGTCTTCAAAACACTGAGTTGCATCGCACTAACCCGCACATACCCGGTACAAACTAGGCATGATTAAAGCGCGTTAATGTTACTCGACGGTTAACCCCATGGAATTCGACGCAATTTTTCTTAAAATATTACAAGGCGCGGAGCGGTGTTGAGATTCAGGTCAGGCCGAGTCGAAAACGCTGGGTTCCGAGAACCGGAGCGGAGCGTACTTTTGCGCAGGAAGCTGCCGTTTGCAGACCGGCACCACCTGAATATCAGCGCCCCTAGATGACGGCGGCCACGCTGCGCAGGATAGGCTGCAAGCGGACAAGGCCGATGTCCTCACGCTCGAACCGGCTGCCGACCTTGGTCAGCTTGGCCAGCACCTGCTCGCCCTCCTCGGGTCCGATCGGGGCGATGACGATGCCGCCGCTCGACAATTGGTCGAGCAGGAAGCGCGGCAGGCTGTCGAAGGCCGCCCAGGCGACGATGCGATCGAACGGCCCTTCATTCGGCAGCCCACCGGAACCATCGGCGTGGCGCACGATGACATTGCCGATACCGAGCGCCTCGAAGCGCTGCCTGGCCTGCTCGACGAGCGTCTTGTAGCGATCGGTGGTGACGACCCGCGCCGCCAGCCGCGACATCACCGCCGAGGTATAGCCGGAGCCGGTCCCGATCTCGAGCACGCGATTGCCCTGCTCGATGGCGAGTGCGGCGATCACCGCCGCCTGCATGTCGGCGCCTTCGATCGCCTCGCCGCATTCGATCGGCAGCATGCGGTCCGACCAGGCGATCTGATGGAATTGGGCCGCCAGGAAGCCGCGCCGCGGCGTCGCCTCGAAGGCCGCGATCAATGCCTTCGGCACCGTCCCCCGGCCGCGCAGGCGCAGCAGAAAGGCGGCAAAGCCTTCGCGGTCATCGATCCCCTGGTTCATGCAAGCGCCTTGCTCAGTTGGTCACGGATTTCATGCGCGGTGAGGTCGAGTTGCAATGGCGTCACCGACACCAGCCTGTTGCGGAGAGCGTAAAGGTCGGTGCCTTGCTTGCCTTCGACCGGCTCGCGGCCGAAACGCAGCCAGTAATAAGGCAGGCCGCGCCCGTCGCGGCGCTCGTCGACCCACAGGCTGTGCACCAACTTGCCTTGCGATGTGACCACCGTCCCGGCGACCTCTTCGGGAAGGCAGTTCGGAAAATTGACGTTGAGCAAAACGCCGTCCGGCAACGGCGTCGCGACCAGTTTCTTCAGCAATGCCGGCGCCAGCGCTTCGGTCGTCTCATAAGGGACGACGCGATCCTCGCCGACATAGCTGTAGCCCTGGCTGAGTGCGATCGAGCGGATGCCGAGCAGCGCGCCTTCCATGGCGCCGGCGACGGTGCCGGAATAGGTGACGTCGTCGGCGATGTTGGCGCCGGAATTGATGCCGGACAGGATCAGGTCGGGTGCGCCGGGCAGGATCTTCTTGACGCCCATGATGACGCAATCGGTCGGCGTGCCGCGCACGGCAAAGTGCTTCTCGCCGATCTTGCGCAGCCGCAGCGGTTCCGAGATCGACAGCGAATGCGCGTAGCCCGACTGGTCCTGCTCCGGCGCCACCACCCAGACATCGTCGGACAGCGTGCGCGCGACGCGTTCTAGCGACGCCAGGCCCTCGGCATGAATGCCGTCGTCATTGGTCAGGAGGATGCGCATTATTTCGATTCGATCTTTTCCAGACCGCCCATGTAACGTCGCAGCACTTCAGGAATGGTTACGCTGCCATCCTCGTTCTGGTAGTTTTCGATGACGGCTATGAGCGCGCGCCCAACCGCGGTGCCCGAACCGTTGAGCGTGTGGACGAAGCGGTTGCCCTTGCCGTCCTTGTCCTTGTAGCGGGCGTCCATGCGGCGCGCCTGGAAATCGCCGCACACCGAGCAGGACGAGATTTCGCGATAGGCGTTCTGGCCTGGCAGCCAGACCTCGATGTCGTAGGTCTTGCGCGCGCCAAAGCCCATGTCGCCGGTGCACAGCGTCATGGTGCGGAAGGGCAGGCCGAGCCGCTTCAGCACTTCCTCGGCGCATTGCGTCATCCGCTCGTGCTCGGCGAGCGATGATTCCTGGTCGGTGATCGACACCAACTCGACCTTGTAGAACTGGTGCTGGCGCAGCATGCCGCGCGTGTCACGCCCGGCCGAGCCCGCTTCCGAACGGAAGCAAGGCGTCAGCGCGGTGTAGCGCAGCGGCAGTTTTTCATGCGCGGTGATCTCCTCGCGCACAAGATTGGTGAGCGGCACTTCGGCGGTCGGGATCAGGCCAAGCCGGCCCTCCCCGTGCGACGTAAAGAACAGATCTTCCTCGAACTTCGGCAACTGGTTGGTGCCGAACAGAACGTCGTCCTTGACCATCAGCGGCGGGATGACTTCTTCGTAGCCATGCTCGGTCGTGTGCAAGTCGAGCATGAACTGGCCGAGCGCGCGTTCCATCCGCGCCAGACCACTTTTCAGGATCGTGAAGCGCGAGCCTGACAGCTTCGCCGCCCGCTCGAAATCCATCATGCCAAGCGCTTCGCCAATCTCGAAATGCTCCTTCACCCAATTCGGACGCGTTGGCACCTTGCCGACGATGTGCTTCACCACATTGTCGTGCTCGTCCTTGCCCACAGGCACGTCATCGAACGGCACGTTGGGCAGCACCGCCAGCGCATCGGTCAGCGCCTTGTCGAGCTCGCGCTCGCGCGCCTCGCCGTTCTGGATGAAGATTTTGATCTCGCCGACCTCGGCTTTCAGCTTCTCGGCAAGTGCCGCGTCGCCCGAACGCATGGCGTTGCCGATCTCCTTCGAGGCGGCGTTGCGGCGCTCCTGCCTGGTCTGCAGCTCGGTGACGTGTTCGCGCCGCGCCTCGTCCGAGGCGATCAGCCCGTCGACAGTGGACTGCGCCTCACCCGCCGACCACGAGCGCTTGACCAGCGCCTCGACAAGGGCCTTCGGGTTGTCGCGAATCCATTTGATGTCAAGCATGGTTCATCCGTCCTCAGGGAGCATGTCGCCCAAAGTGCGCAGCGGTTTTGGGACAACGACACGCTCAAAACAAAACTGAAACGCATCGCTTGATAGCGATGCGTTTCAGCCAGAGGGCGTAAACCGCATCCTTGATCGATGCAAGATGAGGCTAGGCCGCGGCTGCCGTTTTCCACGCAGCCCGGTGTTACGAGGCGGCAGGCGCCGGAGGCTCTTCCGGTGCTTTGTCCGCCACGGTTTCCGCCGCGTCCCTCTTCTCGCGCGCCACGCGCTGCTTTTCCTGATCGCGCTCGATCAATCGGGCAGCCCAGATGGAGACCTCGTAGAGAAGGATGGTCGGAAGGGCGAGGCCGATCTGGCTCATCGGATCGGGTGGCGTCAGCACGGCAGCGACGACAAAGGCGATGACGATCGCCCATTTGCGCTTCTCGGCCAGCCCCTTGGATGACAGCATGCCGACGCGCGTCATCAGGCTGGTCACCACCGGCAGCTGGAACACCAGGCCGAAGGAGAAGATCAGCGTCATGATCAGGCTGAGATATTCCGACACTTTCGGCAGCAGCGAGATCTGCACCTGATCGTCGGTGCCGGCCTGTTGCATGGCGAGGAAGAACCACATCACCATCGGCGTGAAGAAGAAATAGACCAGCGACGCCCCCATCAGGAACAGGATCGGCGATGCGATCAGGAACGGCAGGAAGGCGTTGCGCTCGTTCTTGTAGAGGCCTGGCGCGATGAACTTGTAGATCTGCGTGGCGATCAGCGGAAAGGCGATCACCATGCCGCCGAACATGGCCAGCTTCACCTGGGTGAAGAAGAATTCCTGCGGAGCGGTGTAGATCAGCTCGACCTTGTGCGGATCGAGCCCCGCCCACTTCGTCGCCCATTTAAACGGGATCACCAGAAGGTTGAACAGCTTCTTGGCGAAGAAGAAACAAACGAGAAAGGCGACGAAGAAGCCGCCGATCGACCAGATCAGCCGCCGGCGCAGCTCGATCAGATGCTCCATCAGCGGCGCCGACGATTTCTCGATCTCGTCCTTTTCCTTGTCCGAAACGCTCACCTGGCGGCTCCCGCCGTCTTCTTGGCCGCCGGCTTCTTCGCCGGAGCAGGCTTCGAATCGGCTTTCGCCACGGTCTTGCTCGCGATCGCCTTGGCCGCAATGGGCTTCGCGGCTTTGGGCGTTTCAGCCTTTGCCGCCGTCGCGGGCTTGGCCGGCACCTTGGGCAGAGGCGTTGCCTTGGCAATCTCCGCTTTCGCCGGCGCAGAAACTTTTGCGCCATTCGCCGAAGCCTTCGCCTGCGCTTTTACCACCGGCATCGCCTTTGCCGGCGCAGGCTTGGCTTTCTTCGCCGCTGACGCCTTCGGCGCCACAACTGATTCTGGCGGCACTGACGCCGTCACCACCGATTCATCGGTCATTGCCGGGAAAATCGGCGCTGCCGGTACTGCGTCCGGCCCGTTGACGCCAGGCATGGTCGTTGCGCCATTCTTCAACGGCTCGGCGGCCAGCGGGGTCGAAGCGGCAGGCATTGCCGGGTCCGCCGCCGGCTTCGGCTTCATCGCCGCGTCGACGCCGGAGCGAACGTCGGCCGCGGCCTGTTCGAACGGATTGAGCTGCTTCCTGATTTCGGCCATCGGGCTGAGGCCTCTGAGCTCGTCGACCGACTTCTTGACGTCGTCGAGCTCGGCTTCCTTCAGCGCTTCGTTGAACTGTTTCTGGAAATCGGACGCCATGGCGCGCAGCTTCGCCGTCGTGCGGCCGAAGGTGCGCAGCATATTGGGCAAATCCTTGGGTCCGACGACCACGATCATGACGATCGCGATGACCAGCATTTCGGTCCAGCCGACTTCAAACATGGCACTTTGTTCCGACTAGAACCTGTGGCTCAGCTCTTGCTGGCTTTTTCCTTCGCGGCCGCAACGGTCTCGTCGGCGCGATGTTCGACGGTGCGCTTGTCTTCGGCAACGTCGTCGTCGGCCATGCCCTTCTTGAAGCTCTTGATGCCCTTGGCCATGTCGCCCATCAGCTCGGGAATCTTGCCGCGGCCGAACACCAGCAGCACGATCACCAGCACGATCATCCAATGCCAAATCGAAAATGAACCCATAACAAATCTCTCTCGAATGTTTTCCCTGGCGATGATCTATGCGTTTTCGCGTTGGGATTCAAACACAACTGCGACAGAGTTTATGAAAGGGTGGCGGATGTCACGCATTTTCAACGCGATGGCCCGCTACGAATCCGCGCATCCTCGACAGATCGGCGGCCAATGCCAGTCAATCTTCCGTGACGCGCGGCGTCAGCAGGCCGAGTTCTTCAAGATCGATGTCGGTCAGCGCATCCTCGTCGTCGGTCAACGCATCAGGATCGGACGGAGGAACCGGAATGGCGAAATTCGACGGCATGCGGCCCGAAAGCAGTCCGGCCCCCTTGAGTTCCTCCATGCCGGGAAGATCGCGGATCTCCTCCAGCGCGAAATGGTCGAGGAAGGTCTCGGTGGTGCCGTAGGTGACAGGGCGCCCCGGCGTTTTGCGCCGGCCGCGCATGCGCACCCATTCCGTTTCCAGCAGCGTGTCGAGCGTGCCTTTCGAGGTTTCGACGCCTCGGATGTCCTCGATCTCGGCGCGCGTCACCGGCTGGTGATAGGCGATGATCGCCAGCACTTCGAGCGCCGCACGGGAAAGCTTCCTTTGCTGGACAGTATCCCGGCTCATCAGGAAAGCCAGATCGCCGGCCGTGCGGAATGCCCAGGCATCGCCGACACGCACCAGATTGACGCCGCGCCGCGCGTAGATCTGCTGCAGCTCGGTCATGGCCAGGGCGATACTGATGCCGTCCGGCAGCCGCGCCGCAAGTTGCTTTTCGCTGACGGGCTCGGCACTGGCGAACACGATAGCCTCGGCCATGCGTACCGCTTCCGCCAGATGCAGCCGTTCGGCCGGATTCTGCATTTGTTGCTCGGCCGGATCCCGGGAAAGCGACTCCTCTTCGGGTTCATCGCCGACCTTGAAAGGGATAACCGAAGCGTTGGCGCGTTCGCTCATGATGCCACCTCGACTGCCTTGATTGCCTGTGCGCGGCCGCGCAGATAGATCGGCGCGAAGACTTCGTCCTGCCGCATGTCCATCGTGCCTTCGCGCACCAGTTCCAGCGTGGCCGCGAAAGAGCTGGCGATCGCCGTGCGCCGCTCCTCGGGGCTGGTCATGTACACGATCAGAAAGCTTTCCAGCGTTGCCCAGTCGTGCAGAGCCCCAACCAGGCGGGTCAGGATATCGCGCGCGTCCTTGAGCGACCAGACACCGCGCCTGGCGATCGTCACATTGTTGATCGCCTGCTTCTGCCGCTGCTGGGCATAGGCAGTGAGCAGATCGTAGAGCGAGGCTGAATAGGCGTTGCGCTTTTCGACGATGACCATTTCCGGCATGCCGCGCGCGAACACGTCACGGCCGAGCCGATTGCGGTTGACCAGGCGCGCCGAAGCGTCGCGCATGGCCTCCAGCCGCTTCAGCCGGAACTGCAGCACCGCCGCCAGTTCCTCGCCGCTTTCGCCTTCGTCGCCCGGCTGCTTGGGGATCAGAAGCTTCGATTTGAGGAAGGCCAGCCACGCCGCCATGACCAGATAGTCGGCGGCAAGCTCGAGCCTGAGCGCCCTCGCCGTCTCGACAAAGGTCAGATATTGCTCGACCAGCGCCAGGATCGAAATGCGCGCCAGATCGACCTTCTGGGTGCGAGCCAGATGCAGCAGAAGATCGAGCGGGCCTTCGAAGCCGGCCACGTCGACGACCAGCGACGGGTCGCCGGTGACGCGTGAATCGTCATTCTCGGCCCACAGACGGTCCATCGGTGCGGCCTTTGCAGCCTTGCTTTCCAATGTTTCCGCCACTTCCTCTCAATTCCCTTTGTTAAGCCACCGCATCGAAATAGGTGGCGAATTCAGCGCGTATCTCGGTTTCTTCCACCGCGTCGCGGTTCTTAATATAGGTCAGCGCCCGCCTTGCGCGCTCCAGCGACGTGCCCTCGAGCCCCGTGGTCCGCGATGCGATGCCGGCCATCTCCTCGAAAACGCCATTGCAGTGAAGGACCAGATCGCAGCCCGCCGCAAGGATCGAGGCCGCCTTTGTCGGGAAATCCCCAGAAAGTGCCTTCATCGACGTGTCGTCGCTCATCAGCAGCCCGTCGAAGCCGATCTCGCGCCGGATGATCTCGTCGATGACCTTGCCGGAGGTGGTCGCCGGATTGTTGGGGTCGATCGCGCTGTAGACGACATGTGCCGTCATCGCCATCGGCAGATGGTTGAGCTCCCGAAACGGGGCAAAATCATGCCGCTGCAGATCGCTCAGCGAGGCGTTGACGACAGGCAACTCGAAATGCGTGTCGGCAAAGGCGCGCCCGTGGCCCGGAATGTGCTTCATGACGGGCAGTACCCCGCCCGACATCAGCCCTTCCGCCGCAGCGCGGCCGAGTTCAATCACCGGTCGCGGGTCCTTGCCATAGGCACGCGCGCCAATAACGTCGCTGGCGCCTTCGATCGGGACATCGAGCACCGGCAGGCAATCGGCGGTGATGCCGTAACGCAGCAGATCGAATGCATGCAGCCGCGCCATCAGCCAGGCCGCGCGGGCGCCGGCATCATGGTCGTCGCGCCACAGCGCGCCGAGCGCGCCGCCGGCCGGATAGTTCGGCGCCAGGGGCGGCCGCAGGCGTTGCACACGCCCACCCTCCTGGTCGATGAACACCAGCGCGTCCGGACGTCCGATACAGTCGCGCATCTCGGCGACCAGATCGCGGATCTGTTCGGTCTCGCCGATGTTGCGCGCAAACAGGATGAAGGCCCATGGGCATTCATTGCGATAGAAATTGATTTCTTCGCGGGTGAGCGATTTCCCGGCACAGCCGAGGATCATGGATTTTGATTCGGTCATGTCAGAAGTCTAAAGCTTCGCGCGATCAAAGGGAATCATCCGGATCACAAGCGGTCAAACGCCAGATCTGCTTTCCCCATGAAAAAAGCCGGCGCGGTCACCGCGCCGGCTTTTGATTGGTTGGCCCGGCTCTAGCGCGAGACGAAGCAGTTGCCGCCGGCGGCCTTGTAGCTGGTGCACAAATTGATCGCATCGTTGCGCGACTGCGCTGGCACGCGCACACGGTAGAACGTGCCCTTGCCGGCGATCTCGGCCTTGACGATGTTGGCGGTACGGCCGGCGAGCACGCTGCCATAGCGGCGCTGCAGATCCTGATAACTGGACTGGGCGCTTTCGACCGTCGGCTGTGAAGCGATCTGCATCGACCACGAACCACCGCCGGTCGCGGTCGATGCCGGATCGATGGACGCAACCTGATCGGGCTTGACCTCGCCGACGACATCGACCGGCTGGTCGGACGGGCGCTGCGGCGCGAGCGGAACCTTGGCCGGCGTGTTGGCCGACTGCGCCTTGGCCTCGGCCTTGGGCCTGGCTGCAGCCACCGGTTTGAGAGCCGGCTCGTCGTCCGCCGGGGCGGCGGCGGGCGCCACGGTGCCGGTCTGGTCCGCGTCAGCCTGCCCCGACGGGGCAACATGCTGCGGCGCTGGATCGACCGGCTCCGCGGCCGCCATCTGCGGGGCGGCGGGCGCCGGATCCTCACGCGGCACCAGCGAACCGTCCGACTTGACCACCATGGTCCTCACCTTGCGCGGCGCAACGGCGACGACATCGGCATTGGTGCCCTTGTCGGCTTCCTGCAGCACCTGTGCGATGCGATCCTCGGACTTGGGCGCGGGTGCTGTGTTGTCGGCCGAAGCGGCGCCGGCGGTCGGCGCGGCGTTGCCGTCATCGGTTCCAGCAGCGGCCGCGGCGGCTGCGTTCTGGTCCGGCGAAAGATCGATGGCGCGGGCCGGGTCCTTCGCCTGCACGTCCACCGGTTCTTCGGTGTTGGTGACCAGCTTTTCCTGGACCGGCTCGGCGGGCTTCGCGCCCCTGACCGCGTCGTAGACCTTGTTGCCCTGGTTCGGCACCACGGCCCCACCCGGATTCTCCGGCTTGACCTTGATCGGCGCGTTGTCGGCCTTGACGATCACCGGCGCCTCGCTGCCGCCCTTGCCGCCGAAAGTCAGCGCAAAGGCACCGAGGCCGCCTGCGACCGCCACCGCACCGACAATCGCGGCGATGAACAGGCCACGCCCGCGCGAAGGCCTCGCTGCCTCACGCTCGCCGAGGCCCGGAACAGCCATCGCCTCATCGTGTTCAGGATCGTAGTCGAGTTCATCGACGGTGAAATCGTCCGCCTGTGAAACCGGCTGGTTGCCGGGCAGACTGTCGAGATCGAAGCCGTCGGCGGCATCGGCATAACCCGTTGGAGCCGCCGCGCGGGCAGACACTTCCATCGGCCGCGCCGCATAGGTCCGGGCTTCCGGCTCATAGCCCGGCTTGACCCCGTCATAGCCCGGCTTGACCCTGTCATAGCCCGGCTTGACCCTGTCATAGCCCGGCTTGACGCTGTCATAGCCCGGTTTGAAGCCCGCGGCGTAGGAGTCATCATCGTAAGACGCGCCGGCCGCGTTGCTTGTGGGAGCGGCAGCGACCTCCACCGCGTTCATCTCGGAGAGAAGGCTGGAGAACTCGGCGTCGAGATCGTCATAGCCAGACGTCGCCGGCTGATCTTCCTCGAAGTGCAGTTCTGGAATATCGAGATCGTCCGCCAGCGCCACGACACGCTCGGGCACATCGACCGTCTCGACATCGGGCATCTCTTCGTATTGAGCGGACTGGCGCGATGGCGGCGCGGATACAGGGGCGACGGTCTCGGCCGGCTCGGCCGAACGGTAGGACGTCACCGCGGCGACTGCCGGCGCTGCGGCCACGGACGCCATCGAAGCGACCGGCTGAGCGCTAAACGCAGACTGAGCGCTAAATGACGGCTGCTGCGGAACCGGCGTCACGCGGCTCCACGAACGGGCTGGCTCGGGCGGCGTGGAACGCTTCGCCAGCCAATCGAGAGAATCCGCCGAATTGTCCCGGGAAGCGGACGCATCACCACGCGGATCCAGGCTTTTGGCCAAAGCCGCGTCGAACGCATCATTGTCGAAATCGACATCGCCATGTCCGGCGACGTCCGAGCCCGGATCCTCAAGTTCATCAGGCAGAAGATCGTCGACATCCGCATCGGCTGCCTGGGCGGTGCCAAGGTGCTGGGGCTGATCAGGCGCGGGTTCTTCAAGATCCCAGTCGAGGTCGCCGACAAGATCGGCCGGTTCCTCGGTGGTCTCGGCGGCCTCGACGACGTGCGACTGAGCGGCGTCAGCCGGCTGAGCCATGACTGGCTCCACTTTGGCCAGGGGCGTCGTGCGCGCGGTCATGGCACCCAGCAGCGCATTCAACTCGTCTTCCAGGCTTCGTTCGTCCGCGATCGGGGCTTGCACCGCGGGTGCGACATTGGCTTCTGGTGCCGCCGGCTGGAGCGCAGCGGCGGCGATTTCGGCGACCGGCTCTTCGACCGTCTCGGCAAACGTGTCGTCGAAGTTCAGGTCGAAAGCATCATCCGACGCAGCTTCAACCGACGCAGCTTCAGGGCTGGGAGTCTCGCCCTTCGCATCCGCGCTATCGGCGAGCATATCATGCGCTTCCGGCTCCTCGGATACGACCGGCTCATCAGCGCGAACGTCAAAATCCATGTCGACATCGGCCATGGAGTCGTCGAAGTGGCCGGCGAAATTCTCGTCGGAGGCAAAATTCTCGTCGGAGGCTTGGCCATCAGGCGCGGCCGCCTGCTCCGGCAGGGGATACTCGGCGGGATCGGCAGCCGTGTAGGCCTGTTCCGCCACCGAATGGTCGTCGAGCATCAGCTCGTCTTCGAGCGAGATCGCAACCGCATCGTCGAATTCATGATCCGAGGCGGCCGTCTCGACAGCAGGCGCGTCGGCAACGGCAACAGCGTGCGGGGCCTCTTCGGCCTCCTCATCGATCCGGACGTCCTGGTCTAGCGACGCGGCAAGCTCGTCCGCCATCGGCTGGTCGTCCTCGAAGGGCGAGACATCCTCAAGCGAACTGGCGACGGCATTGTCGAAATCAGCGTCGAAAGCCGGCTCGACAGACGGCGCGGTTTCGGCGGCGGCCGTATCGCCGACGGCGTGGTCGTCGACATCAGTCATGTCCAGATGGAAATCGTCGTCGAGCGACACCAAAAGCTCGTCATCGTCCATTGCGCCGGCATCAGCCGTTTCGAATGCAGGCTCATGCTCGAAAGTCGGCTCACGAGCCTCGGCAACCGGGGCGGCGTCGCTGTCGTCAGCGCCGAACTCGCCCATTATTTCCTTCTCGAGATCGATATCGAAATCGCCCTCCTCCGCCACGTGATCGGCGGCTGGGGCTTTCGGCTGGGCGGGCGACTGCGGTTTGACCGGCTGGCGCGGGTCGAACCCCATGATCCTGGTCAGTTCCGCGAACGGATCATCGTCAGTGATGTCGTTGTTGTCGGATACTCTCAGCTGGGTTCTGTCTGCCATTATTGTTCCCGAACTCGCACTCATTCGGACGCCATGGACGTCGCGTAGGGTTGGCCCTTACCAGCGCAATGTGGGCAAAAGGTGACAGGTTATTTAGTCAAACCTAACGCATTTCGGTGGGCGCGGCGGCTCCGATCAACGTCAGGCCGGACGTCAAGACGTCCGAAACAGCCTGCACCAGCCCTAGTCTGGCATGCGTCAATTGTCGGTCGTTAACCTTAACAAAACGTAAGTCCGGATTATCCGTGCCACGGTTCCAGTGTCCATGGAAGCTGGAAGCCAGATCATAGAGGTAAAATGCCAGCCGGTGCGGCTCGAGCGCAAGTGCCGCGGACTCGATCAGGCGGGGATATTCAGCAAGCTTGCGGATCAGGCCAATCTCGCCCTCGTCGGTCAGCAAAGCCACGGCGGACGCCAGGCTGTTGCGGTCGAAATTGGCTTCACCCAATTGCTCGCTCGCCTGCCGGAACACCGAATGGCAGCGCGCCGAGGCATACTGCACATAGAACACCGGGTTGTCCTTGGACTGCTCGGTCACCTTGGCGAAATCGAAATCCAACGGCGCATCGTTCTTGCGGTAGAGCATCATGAAACGGATCGCGTCGCGGCCGACCTCCTCCACCACTTCGCGCAACGTCACGAAATCGCCGGACCGCTTCGACATGCGCACCGGCTCGCCGTCGCGAAACAGTTTCACCAATTGGCAAAGCAGCACGGTGAGCTTCACCTCGTCCCCGGCGATCGCCCGCGCCAGCGCTTCCAGCCGCTTGACATAACCGCCATGGTCGGCGCCGAGCACATAGATCAGGTCGATGAAGCCCCGATCGACCTTGTCCTTGAGATAGGCGACGTCGGCGGCGAAATAGGTGAATGAGCCATCGGACTTGACCAGCGCCCGGTCCATGTCGTCGCCGACCGCGGTCGAACGGAACAGCGTCTGCTCGCGGTCCTCCCAATCTTCGGGCTTCTCGCCCTTGGGCGGCGGCAGCTTACCCTTGTAGATATGGCCTTTCAGCGTCAGATCGCTGATCGCCGATCGAATCTTCCTGGCATTGTCGGCATGCAGTGTGCGCTCGGAGAAGAACACGTCGTGATGCACGTTGAGCATCGCCAGATCCTCGCGGATCATGGCCATCATCGCATCGATGGTACGGTCCTTGACGATGGCGAGCACCTCGTCGTCCGGCATCTGCAGGAGCGAGCGGCCGAACTCCTTGGCCAGCGCCTGACCGACAGGGACGAGATAATCGCCGGGGTAAAGCCCGGCCGGAATCTCGCCGATATCATCGCCAAGCGCCTCCCGGTAGCGCAGCATGACCGAGCGGCCGAGCACGTCGATCTGCGAGCCGGCATCGTTGATGACATATTCCTTGGTCACGTCGTAGCCGGCGAAGGCCATCAGGTTGGCCAGCGCGTCGCCGACCACGGCACCCCTGCAATGGCCGACATGCATCGGCCCCGTCGGATTGGCCGAGACGTATTCGACATTGGTTTTCCGGCCACCACCAACCGTCGAGCGCCCATAGTTGCGGCCCTCGCCAAGCAGTGCGGTCAGATGCGTCTGCCAGAAGCCGTCCTTCAGCCGGAGATTGACGAAACCAGGACCGGCCACTTCGGTGGCGGCGACATCCTTGTCCTCACGCAGCGCCTGCGCCAGTCTTTCGGCCAGCGCGCGCGGATTCTGGCCGGTCGGCTTGGCCAGCACCATCGCCGCATTGGTCGCCAGGTCGCCATGGCTGGCGTCGCGCGGCGGCTCGACGGCAATGCGCGACAGATCCGGCGAAACGCCGTTACTGTCTTTCAAATCAAGCGCTTCGACAGCTTTTATGATTCGCGCGGTGAAATCGGCGAAGATGTTCATGGGACTGGCTCTGGTGGCTTTACAGGGAATCCGGCTCGTTGGCCGGCAAAATCGAGCCCGCCCTAGCTCAATTCAGGCGTATGGTCAAACAAACGCCGGTGTTCCTTGAGCGCATAGGTATCGGTCATACCCGCCAGGAAGTCGGTGACGCTGCGCGCCTTGATGCGATCGTCGGCCCGATCCAGCCCCTCGCGCCAGCCGTCCGGCATGGCGCGCGGATCAGCGAAATAGGCGTCGAACAGATCCTTGACGATTTGCTCGGCGTCCGCGCGCACCCGCATGACTTCCGCGTGCCGATAGAGATGCTTGTAAAGAAAGGCCTTCAGTTCTTTCTCGAAGGCGGCCATTTCGGCCGAGAAAGTCACCATCGTCTCGCCTGCTGCTCTCACCGCATCGGAGTTCTGCGGCCTGATGCGTTCCAGATTGGCAGTGGTGGAGACGATGACATCCTCGACCATGGCGGTGATCTGCCGCCGCATCAGTTCATGGCCGGTGCGCACGTCGTCGAGGGAGGGATAGCGTCCGCGCACGCCTTTCAGAATGGTTCCGGGCAGCGAAACCATCTCCAGCATGTCCAGCGTCAGCAGCCCTGCTCTCAACCCGTCGTCGATGTCATGGTTGTTGTAGGCGATGTCGTCGGCGATCGCCGCGCATTGCGCCTCGATGCCGGCAAACCGGTCCAGTTCGAGATCGTGCAGCTGCGAATAATCACGGATCGCCTGCGGCACCGGCCCTTTCAGATCTTGACCGTTGGCGTCCGTCAGCGGTCCATTGTGCTTGACCAGACCTTCCAGCGTTTCCCAGGTCAGGTTGAGCCCGTCGAATTCGGCGTAGCGCGCCTCCAGCCTGGTCACGATGCGCAGCGATTGCGCGTTGTGGTCGAAGCCGCCCCAGGCGGCCATCTTCTCGTTCAGCGCGTCCTCGCCAGTATGGCCGAACGGCGTGTGGCCGAAATCATGCACCAGTGCGACCGCCTCGGCGAGATCCTCGTCGCCGCGCAGCGCCCGTGCCAGGGCGCGCGCGATCTGCGCCACTTCGATCGAATGGGTCAGCCGGGTGCGGTAATGGTCGCCTTCGTGCGCGATGAAGACCTGCGTCTTGTGCTTGAGCCGGCGGAAGGCCGTCGAATGGATGATGCGGTCGCGATCACGCTGGAACGGCGTACGGGTTGGGCTTTCCACCTCGTCGAACAGCCGCCCGCGCGACTTTGCCGGATCGCAGGCATAGGCGGCGCGTGGCCGATAGCCGAATCCGATGTCGCCCAACTCATTGGTCATGGCTGATGCCGCCGCGGTTGACTTGGTCCAGATGATTTGGCCTGGTTGACTTGGCCCCTCTCGCTTCATACCTATCATGTGAAACCGAAAGCAAGGTGACGCCCATGGGCGCGGATGCCAAGACTGCCATGAAAGTCGACATGACCGAGGCCGCCGCCAGGCGGATCGCGAAGATTGTCTCGGGCGAGGCCGGCAAGACGGCGTTGCGCGTTTCGGTCGAAGGCGGCGGTTGCTCGGGCTTTTCTTACAAGTTCGATCTGGTCGATACGCGCAACGACGATGACGTCGCCATCGAGAAGGATGGCGCCACCGTGCTGATCGACGACCTGTCGCTGGTCTATATGGGCGGCTCGGTGATTGATTTCGTCGACGATTTGATGGGCCAGTCGTTCCAGATCAGGAACCCGAATGCCGTCGCCTCCTGCGGCTGCGGCACGAGCTTTTCCATATAGAATGCCCGCCATCGGCGCGGTCCGTCAGATCGCGCTGTCGGCCGGCCGCGACCTCGATGCAACTCTGGCCTTTTGGCGCGACGTGCTGGGCATGAGCCTGCATGCGCGCTTCGATCCGCCGGGCATCGCATTCATCATGGCTGGCGATATCAGGCTGTTGTTCACCGACGGCATCCCGGCCGGAACCGTTTATCTCGACATATCGGGCCTCGACGATTTCCACGCCTCGGCGGCGGCGGCCGGCGTCCCCTTCACCGCGACGCCGACGCTTGTCCATCGTGACAGCGAGGGCCAGTTCGGCCCGGCGGGGGAAACCGAATGGATGGCCTTCCTAAAGGACCCGGCTGGCAATACGATCGGGCTCGTCGAACGCCATCCGCCGCAAGAGCCCAACTGAGCAGCATCGGGACCGTCATGAAAATCGTCACCTGGAACATCAACGGCGTGCGCGCCCGCATCGGCAACCTGACCCATTGGCTGACCGAAAGCGCGCCCGATATCGCCTGCCTGCAGGAGATCAAGACGGTCGATGAGCAGTTCCCGCGCGCCGAGATCGAGGCGCTCGGCTACAATGTCGAAACCCATGGCCAGAAGGGTTTCAATGGTGTCGCCATCCTGTCGAAATTGCGCTTCGACGAAGTTGTCAGAGGCCTGCCTGGCGACGATGCCGACGAACAGGCGCGTTTCATCGAAGGCGTTTTCTCGACCGACAAGGGCGCCTTGCGCGTCGCCTCGCTCTATCTGCCGAACGGCAACCCGATCGATGACGAGAAGAAGTTCCCTTACAAACTGTCCTGGATGGCGCGGCTGGAGCGCTGGGCTGAAGAGCGCCTGAAGCTCGAAGAGGCGCTGGTGCTGGCCGGCGACTACAACGTCATCCCCGAGCCGATCGACGCGCGGTTTCCGGAGAACTGGCTGGGCGATGCGCTGTTCCAGCCGCAGACGCGGCAGGCCTTCCGCCGGCTGCTCAACCTTGGCTTCACCGAGGCGGTGCGCGCGGTCACCGACGCGCCCGACACCTATACGTTCTGGGACTATCAGGCAGGCGCCTGGCAGAAGAACAACGGCATCCGCATCGACCATCTGCTGCTGTCGCCGGAAGCCGCCAACCGGTTCTCATCGGCCTCGATCGAAAAGCATGTCCGCGCCTGGGAAAAGCCGTCGGATCACGTACCGGTGGCGATCGACCTTGCGCTGCGGCCAGCTGACAACGGCTAAACCCTCATATCGCCACATTTCGAGCAGTTCATTGCGGGGCAGCATGGCGGCTGGGGTTCCATGACCATACGATTTCATCTTTGTCCGATCGGCCTGGCATTTGCCATGGCTGCTCCTGCCTCGGCACTTGCCGATCAGGAATGCCTGGCCAATGGAAAATCCTATCAGCTCGGCCAGGTCGCCTGCCTGACGGTTGGCGACCAGAGCCATCTTGCCCGCTGCGACATGGTGCTCAACAACACCTCGTGGACAAAGGTCGGCGACAGCTGCCCCGCAAACACGATGGCGCCGCACCTACACCCCACGCCGATCTCGACGCCGGCGCCCAGCATGGTGCCGACGGAACCGACAGAGAACTGATCAAGATTTTGTTGGTGAGGCTGGCGCGAAACTACTGGTCCGCGTTGCCGCCCTTGGTGATGATGTCATCGGCCAGCGAGATCGCGGTGCGGCGGTCGGCTTCGCCCGCGGTGGCAAATGCCTCTTCCTGCATGCCGCGTATCCAGGGCTGGTCGGCCGGCGAAGCGCGTTCGAGCGCCGCCGTCATCATCGCCAGGCCGCGGACGATCTTGCCGCTCTGGAACAACAGGTGGCCCAGCGTCGCCTGGGCACCGGCATGGCCCTTCTCGGCGGCAAGCTGGAACCAGCGCCCGGCCTGCTTGACGCTGGCCTTCACCCCGCCCTCGCCCTTCAGGAACATCTGCCCCATCTCGAACTGCGCGTTCGGGTTGCGGTAATTGGCGGCGGCGCGCATGTAATATTCCTGGGCCGCCACCTCGTTCTCGGTCACCGGGCTGCCGGGAATGCCCTTGCGCAGATAATCGCCAAGCGCCACCAGCGCGTCGGAGACATAGCTTTCCTCGGGCGAGCCGGGCTCGACATCCTGGTCGACGATCTCCGAGAAGAACTTGAACGCCTCATAGTCGTCGCGCGCCACGCCGTCGCCTTCGGCATACATGCGGGCAAGCTTCCAGGTGGCGCCGATCTGGCCGTTTTCGGCGGCATATTTGTAGGCCTCGGCGGCCTGTTCCTTGTGGCCGTTCTTGTAGGCGGAGAAGCCGAATTGGAACACGGCCCAAGGACTGGACTGCGGCTTCACGCCGGTCTTGTCGTCGAACACCTTGTCGTCGAAGGCCATGGCCTGGCCCACGGCGCCAAAGGTCGCGCCAAAAGTGGCGGCCACGACCAGTGCCGAAAAGACAGACGACCTCAACAACTCAGATGTCCGCATAGCAGTGTGTTTCTTTCGCACCGCCCGGATGGGTCACCGCGCCATCGCGCGCCGGCCCTACCGTCTGTGCATATTTCCATATCGCGCCCGACTGATAGTCGGTCGTGCGCGCCTTCCAGGTCTTTGCCCTCGCCGCCAGTTCGCTATCGGACAATGCCACCTCGATCGTGCCGTTCACCGCGTCGATCGAGATCAAATCGCCATCCCGGAGCAGCCCGATCGGACCACCCACCGCTGCCTCCGGCCCGACATGGCCGATGCAGAAACCGCGCGTCGCGCCCGAGAACCGCCCGTCGGTGATCAGCGCCACCTTGCCGCCCATGCCCTGGCCGTAGAGCGCTGCCGTCGTCGACAGCATTTCGCGCATGCCGGGGCCGCCGCGCGGCCCTTCGTAACGAATGACGAGAACCTCGCCTTCCCTGTAGTTGCGATGCGTCACCGCCTCGAAACATTCCTCTTCCGAATCGAAGCAGCGCGCCGGGCCGGAGAACTTCAACTCCGACATGCCGGCGACCTTCACGATCGCGCCTTCGGGGGCAAGGTTTCCCTTCAAGCCCACGACACCGCCGGTTTGGGTAATAGGTTTGTTGGCCGGGCGAACCACATCCTGATGCTCATTCCAGGCAACGTGCTCCATATTTTCGGCCAAAGTGCGGCCAGTCACGGTAAGGCAGTCGCCATGCAGATAACCGTGATCGAGCAGTGTCTTCATCAGCAGCGGGATGCCGCCTGCCTCGAACATGTCCTTGGCGACATATTTGCCGCCCGGCTTGAGGTCGGCGATGTAAGGCGTCTTCTCGAAGATCTTCGCCACGTCGAACAGGTCGAACTTGATGCCAGCCTCGTGCGCGATCGCCGGCAGGTGGAGTGCCGCGTTGGTCGAGCCACCGGTGGCCGAGACCACGGTCGCCGCGTTCTCCAGCGCCTTCAGCGTGACGATGTCGCGCGGCCGGATGTTTTTTGCGATCAACTCCATGATCTTTTCGCCCGAGGCGAAATTGAAACGGTCGCGCATCTCGTAGGGCGCCGGCGCGCCACAGGAATAGGGCAGCGCCAGACCGATCGCCTCGGCGACGGTGGCCATTGTGTTGGCGGTGAACTGGGCGCCGCAGGAGCCGGCCGACGGACAGGCCGCCTGCTCGATTTCGAGAAGTTCGGCATCATCGATCGTGCCGACGGAGTGCTGGCCGACCGCCTCGAACACATCCTGCACGGTGATCTGGCGGCCGCGATAGCTGCCGGGCAGGATCGAACCGCCATAAATGAAGATCGACGGCACGTTGAGCCGCACCATGGCCATCATCATGCCGGGCAGCGACTTGTCGCAGCCGGCCAGCCCGACCAGCGCGTCGTAGCAATGGCCGCGCATGGTGAGTTCGACTGAATCGGCGATGACCTCGCGCGACACCAGCGACGACTTCATGCCCTGGTGGCCCATGGCGATGCCGTCGGTGACGGTGATGGTGCAGAATTCGCGCGGCGTGCCGCTGGCGGCCGCGACGCCCTTCTTGACCACCTGCGCCTGGCGCATCAGCGATATGTTGCAGGGCGCCGCCTCGTTCCAGCAGGATGCGACGCCGACCAGCGGCTGCGCGATCTCGGCCGCCGACAAGCCCATCGCATAGAGATAGGAACGGTGCGGCGCACGCGCCGGACCGACGGTCACATAGCGGCTGGGGAGCTTAGCCTTGGAAATGACTTTGGCGTCCATACTCTTCCTTGCCCCACATCTTCCTTGAAACGGGGCGGTGCGGCCTGCCCCATCGCCGAGCCTTTTGGCGCGTATCCCGAGACAAGATCGAGGTGCGCCGGGTTTATGGCGGGAAATGGGCAATTTCCTCTGGCTGACTTCTAGCGCAGGGGTTGTTCAGAAAGTGTTGCCGAAACGTCACAATCGTATGAGGTGAAAGAGGTGCGGCTAATATGCAACGCAGCTTGGATACGGCAGCGCCCACGATGGCCGGCGCAAACAGAAAAGGCCGGGCAATGCCCTAATGCAGTTCACTTAGGCACCTTCAGTGTTCTGACAGGATATTTGGCTGGTAGCCTTTTGACGACACGGGGGCATGATCG